>CAZYHE010000326.1:4510-5796 GCA_964647225.1 uncultured Anaerolineales bacterium | reverse complement strand
GATCGATGCGGTGGACGACGGCGGTCGCAGCCAGACCGCCCAGGGCCAGATCACGCTTCAGGGCGCCGACACGACCCTGCCCGAACTGCACAACTTCACCGTGATCCCCCAGGTCTTCCGCCCGAACCAGGACGGCCTGCGGGATGACCGGGTGGCGGTCTCGTACTATCTGACCAAGCAGGCGGAGCGCGCCCAGGTCTATCTGCTGCCGGCCGACGCCCAGCCCGGCGACACCCGGCTGAAGTATCCGGTGGCCGAGAAGTCATCGGTTTCGACCGCGGAACCGGGCGCGGTGGGCTATCACGGCTACGACTACGATGGCGGCGTGGATCTCAACGCCGAGCCGCCGCCCGATGGCGATTACATCGTCTATGGCGAGGCCGAGGATCGGGTGGGCAACCGCGTCGTCGTCAGCGCCACATTGACGATCCAGGAGGGGGGCAAGCCGCGAGCCGAAGTGGCGGGCGGTGAGATTGACTGGCACGGCGAAATGCGGCGCGTCGTCAGCGTGCCGTTGGGCCAGAGCCTCTGCTTCACGGCGACGGTCGCCAACATCGGCCCCGTGCCGATCCGCACCGCCGGGCCGTGGCCGGGCCAGCAATTCAAGTTTACGCAGAATTACAACACCCTGGCCGGCCAGTTCGGTGAGTCCTCCTGGTATCAACAGGCCGGCATCTGGCGCTTCGGCGTGAACTTCGACACCACCGGCGTGGATTTTCCCTTCCGCTGGGCTATTGGCCGGAAAGAGGATCTGGAGGAGCGCATCATAGATGGCAAGCCGCAGTACTATCTGCTGCCGGGCAAGCGCGGGCTGGTGAGCGGGTGCATCGAATTCGACCAGAAGCCGCCGGTCGGCACCAATTTCTGGTGGGGCGGGTTGATCCACGAGTTCGTCGAGGTGGCGAACAACGATATTGACCGGATCAGCCTGTCGGTGGGCGCGCCGTGACGGTGGCGAGTGACACGGTGACAGGGTGACACGGTGACACGGTGACACGGGGACAAGGAGCGCGAGTGACGGAGCGAGAGCAATCGGCTGATGCGTTGGCCGCCGGACCGATGTTGGCGGTCGTCATTGTCAGTTATAACGTGCGCGAGCTGTTGGCCGCGTGCTTGCGGGCGACGCTGGCGAGTTTGGCGCAATCCGGGTACGCCGCGCCAGGGAGCGCCGCGCCAGAGACGATTGCCGGCAGTCCGGCGGCTGCGACTGTGATCGTCGTGGACAACGCCTCGACCGATGGCAGCGCCGAGATGGTCGCGGCCGAATTCCCCGCGGTCCGCCTGAT
>CAZYHE010000326.1:0-4410 GCA_964647225.1 uncultured Anaerolineales bacterium | reverse complement strand
GCAACCCGCAACCCGCAACCCGTACCCCCCCAATTCGTCCTCCTCCTGAACCCGGATGCCGAGCCGCTGGGCGATGCGATTGGCCGGATGGCGGGCTACCTGGCCGGGCACTCGCAGGCCGGCGGGGTCGGCGCACAGCTTCAATATCCCGATGGCCGGTTTCAACACGGCGCGTTTCACTTTCCCGATCTGTGGCAGCTCTGGTTCGACTTCTTCCCGCCGCGGCCCCACCGCCTGCTCGATTCGCGGCTGAATGGCCGCTATCCCCCGTCACGCTATGCTGCGGGGCAGCCGTTCCCGATTGACTTTGCCCTCGGCGCCGCGCTGATGGTGCGCGGCGCGGCGATCGCCGCGGCCGGCCTGCTGGACGAAGGCTACTTCATGTACGCCGAGGAAGTGGATTGGTGCTGGCGCATCCAGCGGGCAGGCTGGCCGTTTTATTGCATCCCGGCCGCCCGCGTCATCCATCATGGCGGCGCCAGCACGCGCCAGTTTCGGGCGCAGTCTTTCCTCAACCTCTGGCAAAGCCGCAAGCGCCTCTATGATCGTTTCTACGGGCCGGGGCAGCGTGCGCTGGCGGGCGGCATCGTGCAGGTCGGCATGTGGGCCGAGGCGCGCCGCGCCCGCGCCGCGGCCGCCCAGGGCGCGATCTCCGCGGCGGAGTTGGAAGCCCGGCTGGCCGCGACCCGCGCGGTGCGGGCGCTTTTCACGCGCCATAATTCACAGGTGGGAGTATAGAGACGATGTCTGTTCAGCTTGCCGTCGCGATCCTGACCAGGAACGAGGCCCGGCATATCGGCGAGTGTATTGCCACCTTGGGCTTTGCCGACGAGGTCGTGCTCTCCGATTCGTACAGCGACGATGGGACGGTGGAGATCGCGCGGGCCGCCGGGGCCACGATATTTCAGCGGCCGTTCGACAATTTCGCCGGGCAGCGCAACGCCTCGCTCCAGGCGATCGCTGCGGAGTGGGTCTTCTTCGTGGATGCCGACGAGCGGATCACGCCGGAGCTGGCCGCCGAGGTGCGCCGCGTGATCGTGGAGCGCTCCGAAGCCGGTTGGTGGGTGCCGCGGCACAATTTCATCGCCGGCCACCAGGTGCGCCACGGGGGCTTCTACCCGGATTATCAGTTGCGCCTGCTGCGCCGCGACCGGGCGCGCTATGACCCGGAGCGGCCCGTCCATGAGGTCGTGCTGTTGGACGGCCCGGCGGGGTATCTCCAGAACCCGATGATCCACTATAACTACGCGAGTTGGGCGCAGTTTCACGCCAAGCAGCGCCGTTATGCCGAGATCGAAGGTCGCATGTTGCGGGAGCGGGGCATCAAACCCTGGCCGCATAAGTTCGTGCGCCAGCCGTTGCGCGAGTTCTGGCGGCGTTATGTGACCCTGGGGGGCTATCGGGATGGCTGGGTGGGGCTAAAGCTGGGGGCGCTGTTGGCGTTCTATTACGGTTTCATGCCGCACTGGTATCTGCTGCGCAGAAAGTGAGTTTGCGCAGGAAGATGTTGCACTGAGCAACCGTTGGCTCGGTCGGAGACCGGCCAAAGCAGGCAGGCGCTGGTCGGTCTCCGACCAGCGCCTGCCCGCGCGATGGTCAAGCCTGTTGGGGCCGCGTTACCCCGATCCGTCGCAGAATCGCCGGCAGCCCATCTCCGATCAGCCGGTCCAACTCATCGGCCGTCTCTTCATATCCCGCGAGTGGGCCGCCATACGGATCGGCGATCCCCTCGCTGCGCCCCACCATCTCCGTCAGCAGGAACACTTTGCGCAGGTGCTTCGGCTCCAGGTAGAAGAGCGAGCGCCGGTGATCCTCTTCCATCACCAGGACGATGCTGGCGGCTGCCAACAACTGGCTCGTCATCCCTTGCGATCGGTGATCTTGGAGTGCGATGCCCCGCTGGCCGAGCACTGTCGCGGCGCCGTTGCTGGCGGGATCCCCATCTCTGGCCCACACCCCGGCAGATTGCACCTCGACCTGATCGGCCAGGCCCCAGTCCGCGATGCGTTTACGCATCAGCGCCGCTGCCATCGGCGAGCGACAGATATTGGCAGTGCAGACGAAAAGGATTGTTTTCATGCGTTATTGTGGATGGGCCGATGGAAGACAGGCCTGCCCGTCTTCCATCGGCGGTGATATGTGACTGTCAACTCAAATCAGGCTGGATCAGCGCGTAGTCTCCGCCGCGGCGTTTGTACACCACGTTGATCTGGTTCTGGTTCGCATTGAAGAAGACGAAGAAATCGTGGCCGAGCAACTCCATCTGGTCAACGGCCTCCTCTTCATCCATCGGCACCATCGGGAAGCGCTTCACGCGCGCGATGCGCGAAGGCGGTTCCTCCGCCGCAGCTTCTTCTGCCACCTGAGCCGCGGACACTTCGGCTTCTTCGCCGCCGCGCTTCGACCACCGCTTCCCTTTGTAACGGTCGGCCTGACGCTGCATCTTCTCGAAAACGGCATCAATCGAAGCAAACATGTCGGCCGAGGCCTCTTCGGCGCGCAAGATCGCCTGCTTGCTGCGTAAGGTTACCTGGGCGATCTGGCGGTCCTTCGAGGCACGCGTGTTTTCGACTGCAAGCTCCACTCGAGCATCAGTCACATTGGGCAGGTACCGATCCAACCGGCCGATCTTCTTCTCGACGTACGCGCGTAGCGAGTCCGAAACTTCGAGATTCTTACCGGAGATGGCGAGTTGCATGGGGTACACTCCTTTCGATATTTTTAGGATAGGGCGCCAGGGCCTCACGCCTTGGGGATGAAACAGGCCAAGCCATTCGGTCGCCCGTGCGAGCATTTACATTGTAGTGCGATTCGGCGGAAAAGTCAATCGCCTGTTTTGGGGGTAGTAACGACTTTGGTCATTCGGCGGCAACCGAACGACTAAAGTCGTTACTACGAACCCATCTCTTGAGCGTTAGCTCCCGCCCTGGTTGATCGTCACCGCGGCAGGTTCCGAGCGGTAGAGATTCACGCCATCTCGGGTCGCCACCACGATGTGGTAGGTGTGCAGGCCGCTGCGCGTTCGGGCCGGCAGCGAGTACTGCCACTGGCCCTTCGTATCCGCCAGCACCTGCGCCAGTAAAGTCTCTCCTTCGTAGATGCTCACGAGCGTATCCGGCGGCGCGCTCCCCTGCAAGATGCCCACCGGCGAGGGTGCCTTGCCGGTGGAGGGCGAGAACGTCAGCGGTTTGAGGCCGGTCGCGCCCGCGGCCACCGTTATCTCGATCGTCCCGCCGGGCGTTTCTCGGCCATCCGGCCCGACGCTGGTGACCCGCAGCGTGTGCTTCCCGACCGCCAGCGCGATGGGCGGCACGAAGACCCAGCGCCCCCTGGCATCGGCCTGCGTCTCGCCCAGCAGGAAGTCGCCTTCGTAGATGCGGACGGTGCTGCGCGGCGCCGCCGTGCCCGAAAGCACCGGTTGGCTGGAGCCGAGCGCGCCGGCCGGGCGGGAGATCATCGGCGTCGTCGCCGCCGCGTCCCCTGGAACCGGTGTGACGGGAGTGGCGGTTGGGCCGGGCACAACGGTCACAGGCAGCGGCACCGCGCCCAGTTGCTCCGTGCCATCTGGGGCGACGCCGCGCACGGTGAGCGCATGGGGGCCTTCACCAAGCGCCGGCAGCAGCACGCGCCACTTGCCGTCCGGGCCGGTGACGACTTCGGCGATCAGCTTGTCGCCATCGTAGATGCGCACAGTCGAGCCAGGCTCGGCGGTGCCTTCGAGCAACCCCGGAGTGGTCGCCGGCAATTGCGCGCCCGGTTTCAGGTTGGTGATCTCGGGCAACACAATCGGCGCGGTCGGCGTCTGGCCGGGGGCGACCGGGGTGGGGCCTGGCGTGCCTGCGCCGGGCGCCGACGCGGATGTTATGGTCAGATAGAGCGGGGTGGACGAACTGACGAGCTTGCCGGCCGCATCGTAGACGCGCGCGGTGAGCATGTGCTGCCCGACGGCCAGCGGCGGCAGCGTCACGCGCCATTGGCCGTCCGCGTCTGCCACCGTCTCTCCGATCAGTGTGTCGCCATCGTAGATGCGCAGCCGCGCGCCTGGCCCGGCCGTGCCCGAGAGCGTGATGGGCGTGCCTTCGGTCAACGTCGCCGTTTCCGCGCCCGGCACGAGGGTCGCCGTCGGTACTGGGGTCGCGGTTGCGGTCGGTACAAGCGTTGCGGTTGGGGTCGGCGTTGCGGTTGGCGTCGCAGTCAGTGTCGCGGTCGGTGTCGCGGTCAGTGTCGCGGTCGGCGGCGCCACGATGACTTTGACCGGTTGCGATGCGGCCAGCACGACGCCGTCGGGCGACACCGCGCGGGCCGTCAGCGCGTGCGCGCCCTCGGTCAGGGCGGGCAGCGCCAGCCGCCACTTGCCGTCCGGGCCGGCCGTGGTCTCGCCGAGGAGCTTGTCGCCATCGAAGATCTGGA
>CAZYHE010000325.1:5306-5804 GCA_964647225.1 uncultured Anaerolineales bacterium | reverse complement strand
GACCAGGCCGTAGCAGCCGGGTGGCAAATCCGGGAAATCGCCGGGGCCGGCTACTCGGGTTGCCCCGGACGGAATGATCCAGATCGGGGGGACGGGGGGGAACACGAGTGTGCCAGAGATGCAGTCATAGAATTCAAGTACATAGGTGCCCGGCATTGCAGTGGAGTTCTGCAGGTAAAGAGTGGAGTTCAGTCCCAGTTCCCCGTATGCCTTGTAAAATCGCGGGTGGAAGACGCGATAGGCGGGAGTAAGTGGAGCGTTCGGCTGAACATTTTCAGGCGCAGACCTCAGCTCAAGCACCTGCTCATGGACGAAACCCTGCGAATCGCGCGCGCTCACCAGAAGCAGGCAGGTAGCTACAATGGAGATAAGCAGACGGTGTAGTTTCATGGTGGACATCCTTTCTGGCTCAGCCACGGCACGGCCTTCCGCGTGCCCGCTGGGGCGACCGCAAGAGTGTGCCCCTACGTATTTATGGCAACGGTACGCTAGATTTAT
>CAZYHE010000325.1:0-5296 GCA_964647225.1 uncultured Anaerolineales bacterium | reverse complement strand
TACCTGCTTCACCAAACCGGCTAACCGTTTTTCGACAGCCTGGCGCATATCCCAGAAGATGCTTTACTCCACCCGTTCCATATCATCACCAAGTTGGCCCCTCCGAAATGAATTCATCGGGAGGCCATCCGGTATTTCTATCTTCTTCCTTCGTCTCCCTTTCCGCTTACAGCCTGGCCTTCACCACCGCCACCACCTCCGGGAAGTCAATCTCCAGCTTCCGCAGCGTCTCCAACGTCGGCACGCCGTTGGACGTCCAGCCGCGGCGGGCGTAGACCGCGTCGAGCAGGCTCTCGTACTGCGCTTCGCGATATTTGCGCAGCGCGGCCAGCTTTTCGGCCGTGGTCAGGCCCGTCGGGTCGAGGCCGACCTTCTCAGCCAACTGCTTGTCGTAGCGTTCGGCGCGGCTCTCGTATTCCTCGGCGGTGACCGGGCCGGCCGAGCGGTAGGGGATGGCGTCGTCGGCGCGGAGGCCGTGGCCCAGGCGCAGGTTGAAGACGCGCTGGAAATTGTAGACCCGCTCCGACATGAAAATCAGGTCCTCTTTGGTCACTTCCACCCCGGTGATGCCGGAGAAGAGCGCGACGTAGTTTGCCACGTGCTCGGGCACCTTCGCCGGCTCAGCGGTGAGCGCGTTGTCGGCCGGCTCGATGTCGTTCCACGGCAGCTTGCACAGCCCGTTCAGCCCGAACCAGGTGCGCCACATCGGGAAGTAGTGCAGCGCCTCGGCCTTGTCCTCGAAGGTCGGAATCTGATTGTTCACCATGTCCATGAAGATCAGCCAGGCTTCGTCGTGCTGGGCGCCTTTGTTGGTCATGCCGTAGCCGCCCTGCTGCGCCAGGCTCTCCTTGGTCATGTACTCGGAATACTCCATCCCTTTGTTTTCCATCCCGATGTCCTGGACGAAGGCGGGATCGGCGTCGAAATGTGCGACGAAGTAGGCTTTCATCGCCCGCACGCCCATGCCCGCGATCAGCCCAAACCCCTCGCCGCGCGCCATGCGGTGCAGCAGCTCGATGGCGGCCTCGGCATTGCCGAAGCGGAGATCCAGCCCGCCGGTGCGCTCCCGGTTCAGGATGCCGGCCTCGTAGCACTCCATGACGAACGCGGTCAGGGTGCCGAAGGAGATCGAGTCAATGCCGTAGGTGTCGCAGTAGAAGTTCAGCTCGATGATGTCGGGCGGGTTGAAGATGCCGAGGTTCGAGCCGCAGCCCGCCACCGTCTCATACTCCGGCCCATCCACGGTGACGATGTGTCCGGCATACGGCCCGGTGCGCACCATGTAGCCGTCTATGCCCTTCGAGCAGGCCATGGTGCAGCCGTAGATGCACGAGTCGGGATGCGTCTGGGTGAAGAGCGCATCCCAGACCAGCGAGTTGATCTTCGGGGTGTCGGGATGTGCGCCGAACTTGTAGTTGTGTACCGGCAGCAGGTCGTAGTCGTCCATGATCTCGACCAGGTGCGCGGTGCCCACGCGGCGCATCTTGTTCTGCTCGTCGTCCAGCTCCACGATCTCTTTGTTGATGCGCTGGCCGACCTTGCGGATGCGCTGGATATCGGCCGGGGCGTTGGAGTCAGCCTTCATGCCGGGATAACGCACGACGATCGCCTTGATCTTCTTGTCGCGCAGTAGCGTTCCCAGCCCGCCGCGGCCCGCCTGCTTGACGCGCGCCTTGCCCCGCTTCGGGTCGTACCAGCTCACGTTGAGGCAGCCGATGCGGGTGTGCGCGCTGCCGGCGCCAGAGGAGATCACCGACACGTTGCGCCGATCCGCCTCGTTCCGCGCGTACATCTCGGTAAGCTGCTCGGTGAGCGGGTAAGTATCCACCCCTTCCAGCGGCGCTTCTTCGATCGTGACGCGGCCGGTCTCGCCTTCGATGAAGATGATTACGTCCCGTTCGGCCTTGCCCTGGACTTCGAGCGCGTCCCAACCCGCGAACTTCAGCAGCGGGCCGAAGTAGCCGCCGACGTTGGAGTCCACGACGATGTGGGTCAGCGGGGAGATGCCGACCACCAGCGATTTGCCGGTGCCGGGGTAGAGCACGGTTCCGGCGATGGGGCCGGCCGCGATCACGATCTCGTTCTCAGGGTCGTGCCACTTCGTCGTGGGTGTGACCGCGTGCCACAGCCGCCACAGTCCAAACCCCTTGCCGCCGATGAAGATGCGTTTCATCTCATCGGTGACAGGGCGGGCTTCGATGTGGCCGGTGGCGATGTTCACGTAGAGGGTCTGGCCTGCGTAGCCGCGGTACACCTTCGGGACGGCGTAGGTGAACTCGGCCAGGGTGCGGTGCGCCTGTTTCATGGCCTGGACGGTTTCGAGTGTCATCATTGACTCCTTGGGAAAGCAAATGGCAAATGCGGCGGACGGCGACTCGCCGGCAGGGCATTCGGCCCGCTCACAGGATGTGATTATAGCAGGTTGGGGCGAAAACGACCATGACGGGCATCATGGGGGCGCCGGCCGCGTGTGGGCGGCAGCGTCTCCCTTTGACGGACGCGCGGATTGGCTTTAGAATGGCGTTGAGTTGGAACATAAGTGAAAATCTTGGAGGAACCTCATGATTAATGAATCGCGACTCGTGCAAACCTTCTTGGATCTGGTCGTCATTGACAGCCCGTCGGGCCAGGAGCGCGAAGTGGCTGACGAACTGGTGCGTCGGTTCACCGCCCTGGGCGGCGAAGTGGTGCGCGATGAACACCACAACCTGATCGCTCGTTGGCCCGCCACGCGCAGCCAGGGGGATTGGCTGATGCTCAGCGCGCACATGGATACGGTCGGCACGGATGTCGGCATCAAGCCGCAAATCCGCGACGGCGTCATCTATTCCGACGGCACGACGATCCTGGGCGGCGATGACAAGTCGGGCGTCGCCGCCATCCTGGAGGTGGTCGAGTCGCTGCGCGAAGATGGCGCGGCGCATCCGCCGCTCGAAGCGGTCATCACGGTCAGCGAAGAACTGGGGCTGGTCGGCGCAAAGCTGCTGGATAAGCGCCAGTTGCGTTCGCGGCGCGGCTATATCCTGGATGCGGGTGGCCCGTTGAGCGATCTCGTGGTCAGCGCGCCGAGCCAGGACAAGCTGCATGTGACGGTGCATGGCCGCAAGGCGCACGCCGGGGCGGCACCGGAGAAGGGGATCAACGCGATCCGCGTGGCGAGCGAGGCGATTGCCGCCATGCCCCTCGGCCGCATTGACGAGGAGACCACGGCCAACATCGGTGTGATCCACGGAGGCACGGCCACGAACATCGTCCCGGATGCGGTCGAGGTGCGCGGTGAGGCGCGCAGCCGGAATAACGAAAAGCTGGCGCAGCAAACCGCCGCCATGATCGCCGCGTTCGATGAGGCGGCCGAACGCAACGGCGCGCGCGTCCAGGTCAAGCTGGAGCGATCGTACAACGCCTACGCCGTGACTGCGGAGACCCCGGTCGTGGCGCAAGCGATGGCGGCGTTGCGCGGGCTTGGCCTGACTCCCGCCCTCAAAGCGAGCGGCGGCGGCACCGATGGCAACATCTACGCGGAGCACGGGACCTACTGCGCCATCATCAGCTCCGGCATGGAGGATGTGCATACCAGCAACGAGCATATCGCCATCGCCGACATGGTCGCGTGCGCAAAGCTGTTGCAGGGCATCATCGAAACGCTCTGATCTACGTCCACGGAAGCGGGGAGATATCATGCGCGCATTTCTGGTGACCTGGCGGAGCCTGGTCAGTATTTACAGTGAGCTGTTCCTGCTGGTGGGGATGAACCTGCTGTGGTGGCTTTGCGGCGGCTTTCTCACCGTGGCGCCCGCGCTGGCGGCGTATACGATGCTCAGTCTCATGGCGGCCAGCGGTGAGCCGTTGTGGCTGGCGCCGGTGATCATCGGCTTGTTGATCGCCATCCCGGCCGGCCCGGCCACGGCGGCGCTCGCCAACGTGATGCACCGGGTCGCCCGCGAGCTGCACGTGGATCGCAGCTTTTTCACCGATGGGCTGCGTGAATACTGGCGCAAGGCGCTCGGCGTCAGCGCGATCTTGGCCCTCGTGAATATCATCTTGATCCTCAACCTGGTGTTCTACATTTCACAGGCCGGATCGCTCATCCAGGGCTTGGCGCTCCTCTTCATCGTGTTGCTGGCCTATTGGGCGAGCGTCCAGATTTACGTCTTCCCGATCCTGGTGGGCATGAAGGAGCCAAGCGTGCTGGGCGCGCTGAAGATGGCGCTGATGATGGCGTTCGCAAACCCCCTCTTTTCGGTCCTGATCGTCGTGATCGCCGCGCTCCTGACCGGGCTGAGCGTAGTGCTGGCGATCCTCGTGCTCATCGCGTGGCCGAGCATCGTGATCTTGCTCGGCACGCATTCGCTGAAGTTGGTTGTGGAAATGGCGGGGGGCGGCAAGGAGGACGCTCCGGTTGTGGATGGGAGCTGAAAGGAACGGCACATGCATCTGCGTAATGTGAGCCTCCATCCGCAAACGTATCCGACCCGGGAACACTACCCCTTCAACCTGCCTATCTTTCAACAGACGGATCGGGTCACCTTTGACGCGCCGGTCACCCTTTTCGTCGGCGAGAATGGCACAGGCAAGTCTACCTTGCTGGAGGCCATCGCGCATAAGTGCGGCATCCACATCTGGCGGGATGAGGAGCGGCGGCGGGTTGTCAACAACCCCTACGAAGATCAACTCTATCGTTGCCTCTCCGTTGAATGGACGGATGGCCCTGTGGCGGGTTCCTTCTTTGGTTCTTCGGTGTTCAAGGATTTTGCGCGCATCTTGGATGAGTGGGCGGCGGCCGACCCCGGTCAATTGAAGTACTGGGGCGGCGCATCCCTCATGACCCAATCGCACGGCCAATCTACCATGTCCTTTTTCAAGGCGCGCTATCAGATCGAGGGGCTTTATCTGTTGGATGAGCCTGAAACGGCGCTCTCTGCAAAGACGCAGCTTGAATTCCTGGAGATCCTGGTCAAGATGTCCCGCGCCGGCCATGCGCAATTCATCATCGCCACGCATTCGCCCATTCTGCTCTCATGCCCCGGTGCGGTCATCTTCAGCTTCGATGCTGCGCCCATCCGGTCAGTGCCCTACGAAGCGACGGCGCACTATCAGATCTACAAGCGTTTCATGGAGAACCCGCAAGCGTATCTGTCCAGGTTGTAAACTGCGATCTACTTTGCCTCTTTGCTGACTCATCGGCGTTGATTCCAGTTCCAAAGATGCCCTGCGTCAACCGCCCCCGCTCCACCAAATCATCGTGTGACACGGCGCGGCGCCACTCGCGCCTTGCAGATGTTCCACCGTCACCGGC
>CAZYHE010000324.1:2117-5807 GCA_964647225.1 uncultured Anaerolineales bacterium | reverse complement strand
CCCGCGGGCAACGCCACCGAGCGCCACATGCTGGTCGCGATCATCCGCAAGGCGGCCGAGGCGATGAACGACGGCCCGGAGGCCGCGCCCTCCCACGCGCTGCTGGCGTTCTGGGCCGAAAAGCTGAGCACGCCCGAAGCGCAGATCGCGGCGATCATCAGTGACTACGCCAAATTCTCGAACCTGGTGCGCGGCAAGCTGATGAAAAAGGGCGGCGTCGGTTATGTCATCCCCACCCCGGCCGCCTTCCCGACGGTCGAGGAGTATCACAGCTTCATCGTCGCGTGCGGCGCGCTCCCCACGGCCACCTGGCTGGACGGGACCACGGCCGGCGAAGAGGCCATCGAAGAGCTGATGGGCTTGCTGATCGCACAGGGTGCGGTCGCGCTCAACATCATCCCCGACCGCAACTGGAACAACGCCGACCCCGCGACGCGTGCGGTTAAGGTGCGCGAGCTGTATGAGATCGTGGCGCTGGCCGGTCAGCTCGACCTGCCGATCAACGTCGGCACCGAGATGAACGCGCCCGGCAACAAGCTGGTGGACGACTTCGACGTGCCGGAGATGGCCCCGGTGCGCCAGGCGTTCCTCGACGGCGCGGCCTTCATCTACGGCCACACGGTCATGCAGCGGGCGTTGGGGCTGGGGTATCAGAGCGAATGGGCGAAGAAGCACTTGCCGGCGCGCAAGGAGCGCAACGCGTTCTACCAGGCGGTGGGTTATCGCGTGCCGCCGGGCAAGGCGGGGAGCGCGAAGTTAGCCGGGTTGGAGCCGAAGCTGACGCCCGCCGCGATACTGGAAATCGTGTAGGCTTGTCACACCGGAGAGGCGAATAGGCTGCTTGACCGAGATTCCAAACAAGAGTAAGATAGAATCAGAAGCGCAAGATAGCGCACACTCAATTCATACGTGGATGAGATGAAAAAGGATCTAACCATGCTAGAAGTGACTCTGGATCAAGCTCAAAATCGCCTTCCCGATCTGATCAAAGCGGCAATCAAAGGTGAGACGGTATGGATCACAGCAGACCTGCAGCAAGCTGTGAGGCTGGTGCCAGCGCGCCGCACGTTGTGTCGTCGTCGCTTCGGCAGCGCCAAAGGATTGATTGTTGTGGCTGAAGACTTCACCGCTCCGCTATCTGACTTCGATGAGTACACGGCATGAGGTTGCTGCTTGACACCCACAGTTTCCTATGGTTCATCGAGGGCAACTCGCGCCTGAGCCGCCACGCACGTGCGCTCATCGAAGACGATGCAAATGACCTTTTCTTGAGCCTAGCCAGCGTCTGGGAGATGGCGATCAAGGTCAGTCTTGGCAAGTTGCGCGTGACCCAGGATTTCCAAACATTCATCGCCCAGCAATGCAGTGAAAACCGTATCGAATTTCTGCATATTACCCTCGCGCATACCGCCGCGGTCGTGCCTCTGTCCTTCCACCATCGTGATCCATTCGACCGATTGCTCATTGCACAATCCATGACGGAACAGATGCCGATCATCAGCGACGATCCCGCCTTTGAGCTCTATGGCATAGAACGCTTGTGGTAAGATGACGGGAAGGCTATCGAAATGACAACCTATCACTTCCACCACCCCGAAAAGATGTTCACCGACCGGGCCGAGTTGCTGGAGATCATCGCCGGGCAGCGGTTGATGACGCTGGCGATGGTCGCCGACGGCCGGCCCTATCTGGTGACGATGAACTACGGCTTCGACGCCGAGCGCGATTGCTTCTACTTTCACGGCGCGAACGCGGGGAAGAAGATCGCGACCCTGACGGCCAATCCCGACGTGTGGGGCCAGGTGATCGAAGATCGCGGCTACGTGACGGGCAAGTGCGATCACGCCTACCGCTCGGTCCACTTCGCCGGCCGTGTCACCTTCCTGGAAGACGAGGCGGAGAAGCGCGCCGCGCTCACGCTGATGATCCGCCAGATGGAGCCGGACCCGGAGCCGCTGATCCGACGCTTGCTGGGGCACGGCCGGCCGACGAAGACCATCGTCGGCCGGGTGCAGGTGATCGAGATGACGGGCAAGCGAAACGCGCCAGAACTATTGATGAAGGAAAGTTGAAAGGATGCAGTACCGGGGAGGGATAAGATGACCGTCAGCGTCAAGAAGCGGAAGCAGATTACTGAAGCGCAATATCTTAAGATGGAGCGCGCCGCCGAGACGAGAAGCGAGTTCTTTGACGGCGAAGTGTTCGCCATGGCGGGGACAAGCAAGCGACATGCCATTATCGCGGGGAATGCCTTTGTCGCCCTGCACCCGCAGGTGCGACAACGTAAATGCGATATCTTCCAGAATGAGATTCGGCTCAAAGTCGCAGCTTCGGGACTCTATACCTATCCCGATATCGTCATCGCTTGCGGCGGCCAATACGAAGACACCGAATTCGACACGTTGCTGAACCCCACGGTGATTATCGAGGTTCTCTCCAAGTCTACGGCAGCTTATGATCGCGGCGAGAAGTTCGCGCAATATCGGAAGCTACCATCGTTGACCGACTACCTCCTGGTAGCCCAAACTAAACGTCTGATCGAGCACTTTGCGCGCCAGCCTGATGGGAAATGGCTCCTCACCGAATACGATGAATTGGATGACGTGATCGAACTGCCCTCAATTGGCTGTCATTTGGCGTTGCGCGCTGTGTACGACCAGGTGCTCGTCGCAATCAAAGAAGAAGGACCTGAATGGCATCTCACCCCTTTGCAGGAGGATCAATGAACTCCAAACAACGCGCACTGACCGCGCTCAAGCGCACCGGACTGCCCGACCGGGTCCCGCTCCAGTTCGATCTGCACCGCGGGCTGCTCGACCAGTTCAGCGCGAAGCTGGGCATCCCGGTCAACTACTCCCCCTCGTACTACGAGGACGTGACCTACCGCATCTCGGCCAACGACCTGCGCACGGCGCTCGGCAGCGATTGCGTGGTGGTCGGCGGTGGGCTGCCGGCGGGCTACCGCCATCCGGTGACCGCCGACGGCTGCATCGTCAACGAGTTCGGCATGACGATGCGCCAGGGCTTGCTCTACATGGACGTGATCGGCTGCCCGCTGGCGGACGTCAGCTCAGCCGATGAAGTCGCCCGCTTCCCCTTCCCCGACCCCTACGCCCCCGGCCGCATGGACTATGCCAAACGCGACATCGCCCGCTTCGGCGCGGACTTCTTCACCATTGGCGACATCGAGCTGACGATGTTCGAGATGGCCTGGCACATGGTCGGGCTGGAGAAGTTCATGATAGACCTGGTCAGCCGCGAGCCGTATGTCGAACTGCTGCTCGACAAGTGCATGGCGTTCAGCATCGGCATCGGCAAGCAGTTGGTGGCGCTCGGCGTGGATGCGATCTGGGCCGGCGACGACTTCGGCGCGCAGAACGGCATGATGATCTCGCCCCGGCTGTGGCGCAGCGTCTTCAAGCCGCGCTTCCGCGAGGTCTTCGCCGAGATGAAGGCGGTCAACCCCGATGTCATCCTCGCGTATCACTGCGATGGCGCCATCGCGCCCATCCTCGACGACCTGATCGAGATCGGGCTGGAAGTGTTCAACCCGGTGCAGCCGAACGTCCCCGGCCACGAAGCGGACGCGCTCAAGAGCCGCTTCGGCGACCGCCTCGCCTTCTGGGGCGCCATGGATCAGCAGCAGCTTCTCCCGTTCGGCACGCCGGCCGAGATCGAGGCTGAGGTCAA
>CAZYHE010000324.1:0-2017 GCA_964647225.1 uncultured Anaerolineales bacterium | reverse complement strand
CACCATGAACAGCCGCGAACGTTTTCTCGAAGTCATGAATTTCAACACCGCTGTCCGCTCCCTGAAGTGGGAGTTCGGTTTCTGGGGCGAGAACATCACCCAGTGGTACGCCGAGGGACTGCCCAAGGTGCTCGGCACGAACATCCCCACGCGCCTGACCACCGTCAACGCGTCGGTCTACACGACCGCGTGGACGCACGAGTGGCGCAAAGGCCGCACTTACCTTGAGCAATATTACAGCGAGCGCGAGCAGGAGATCGCCCTGCCGAAGGGGATCGGCATCTGGGGCGGCGGGCTGTATTGGCCGAGCCAGGGCTTCCCGCTGGCGCTCGACGTGATGAACTACTTCGGGTTCGACAAATCCACGGCGCAGGTTCCCGTCGAGCAGGTCTTCTGGCCGATGTTCGAACCGGTCGTCCACGAGGAGACCGCGGAGTATGTCGTCTACACCGACGTGGATGGAGTGAAACGCCGCTTCCAGCGAGATGAAGGCGTCATCCCCAACGCGCTCGACTGGCCCATCAAGGACTGGGACACGTGGAACCAACTCAAAGCGGAGCGGCTGCGGCTCGACCAGGTGCGGTCGCGCTTCCCGGCGAACTGGGCGGAGTGGGTGCAGGCGTACAAGGTGCGTGACTATCCGCTGGCGGTCGGCGGCTACCCGATCGGCTTCTTCGGCACGCTCGTCCACCTAATCGGCTACGAGAACGTCTTCCTGAAATACTACGACGCGCCCGACCTGATCCACGACATCCTGGATCACTTCACCACCCTCTGGATCGCCATCTGGGAGGAGATCCTGGCCGATGTCGAGGTGGATTGCTGCCACATCTGGGAGGATATGTCCTCGACCAAAGGGGTGATGGTCTCCAAAAAGATCTTCAACACCTTCATGGCCCCCTGCTATCGCCGCGTGACCGATTTCCTGAAGGGCAAGGGCGTCAAAACGATCCTGGTGGACACCGACGGCAACTGCGAGTCGCTGATCCCGTGGCTGCTCGACGTCGGCGTCACCGGCCTCTACCCGATGGAGGTGAGCGCGGGGATGGATGTGGTGAAGGCGCGCAAGCAATACCCGCAACTCCAGCTCATGGGCGGCATCCCGAAGTACGACATGGCCCTGGGCAAGGCGCGCATTGACGAATTCCTGGAGCCGGTCGGCTGGCTGCTGGAGCAGGGCGGCTACGTGCCGTTCGGCGACCACCTGATCTCGCCGGGGGTGAGTTGGGAGCAGTTCAAGTATTACCGGGAGCGGTTGAACGCGCTGATTGATAGCAAGGGGAAGGTGTAGGAAATTGCCGGGCAAACCAGCCTGTGGTATAAATAACCCGGCGTAATGATCGGTCAGGACGCCCGGTTTCGCCAGAGACCGGGCGTTTGCATGTCGAGAGGCGGCAACAAGTGGTGAGTGCTCGCGAGGTAAAGAGATGGAACGCGCAGAGACGTTAGCAAAAGTTGGGGTGTTCGGGATCGGCCTGGCGGCGTATTGGCCGCAGTTTGAGGGGCTGAAGGAGCGGCTGGAAGGCTACCAGGCGCAGGTGGAGGCCCGGCTGGCGGCGATGGGCGCGGAGGTGATCTCGGCCGGGCTGGTGGATACGGCCCCAGCGGCCATCATCGCGGGCGATATGTTCGCGTGCGCCCAGGTGGATCTGATCGTCTGCTACGTCGGCACCTACGCCACCTCGTCGCAGGTGCTCCCGGCAGTGCAGCGCGGCAAAGCGCCCGTGCTGATCCTGAACCTCCAGCCCGCGCCTGCGCTCGATTACCCCAACACCGACACCGGCGAGTGGCTGGCGCACTGCTCGGCCTGCTGCGTCCCAGAGATCGCCAACGCATTCGCCCGCAGCCGGATCACCTTCAACGTCGTCAGCGGGCTGCTCGGCCCCGCGGCGGGACACGCCGGCCGCTACTTCGACCGCGCCTGGGGCGAGATCGCGGACTGGGTGGCCGCGGCGCGCGCCAAGCGGACGCTGAACTCCGCCCGCATCGGCTTCCTCGGCCACACCTACCCCGGCAT
>CAZYHE010000323.1:0-5832 GCA_964647225.1 uncultured Anaerolineales bacterium | reverse complement strand
GATCACGATCATTGCCATCGAGGCCGAAGATGTGCTGACCTTCGGTGAGGCGCTTACTCTGGCGGTGGCGGCCGCGGTGCCGGATGCTACCGAGGCCGTCTTGGGCGCAATCACCGGGATGTAGTGCAAGATGCCATCTTGCGCTACGGTTTGTCCGCGGAGGAACGATGACTGATCAGATCTACCGCGATGGCCGGCACTATGACCGGCTATTTGTTGACTACGGTGGCGACCTCCCGTTCCTGCAGGCGCAGGCGCAACGCGCGCGGCGCGATGACACACTGCTGGAATTGGCGTGCGGCACGGGTCGGGTCGCCATACCATTGGCGAAGGCCGGGCTGAAAGTTACGGGGATTGATCTGTCGAGCGGGATGCTGGCAGAGGCGCGGCGCAAGGCCGCCGCGGCAGGCGTGACGGTCACCTGGATCGAGGCCGATATGCGCGCTTTCGACCTGGCCGTGACCTTCTCGACGGTCATCCTCGTCGCCAACGGGCTGTGCCATCTGCTGACCATCGCCGATTTCGAGGCCTGCGCCGCTTGCGTCAGGAAGCATCTGGCCCCCGGCGGCCGATTCATGATTGACGTGTTCGTCCCGCATCTCGGCATCCTGACCCGCGATCCTGCGGCGCGGTTTCCGATGTCGGCGCCGTATGCTGATCCCGATGGCCGCGGTCAGGTCACCATGCTGCACGGCAATGTCTACGAACCGACGACGCAGATCAACCATATCGCGACCTATACGACCTGGCCGACTGGCGCGGAGATCGTCGGGACGATGGACATGCGGATGTTCTTCCCCCAGGAGCTGGATGCGCTGTTGAAGTACAACGGCCTGCCCGTGGTGTGGAAGTACGCTGATTACGCGGGGACGCCGTTCGGGCCGGGCGCGACGAAGCAGTTGGTCGTCTGCGAAGCGGGCGGCGTTCGGTAGGGGCGGGTTTCTCTGCGCGGATGGGGAGCTCGCCATGAGCCGGCGGGCGCGGGCCGGGTGGCGTTCGGCGGCGAGGTGGTGGCCTGAATTTCGTGGCCGGGTGCATGGGGGAAATTTATGAAGCTCAACGAAGTCCTCCAGATCATCGAAGGCAAGGTGCTCTCCGCGGTTGTGGACCTGGAAGCCGAGGTCACGTCGGGCGGCGGCGCGGATTTGATGAGCGATGTCCTGGTCTTTGCCCAGGAGGGGATGCTCTTGATGACCGGCCTCACCAATCCACAGGTGGTGCGCACCGCCGAGATGGCCGGGACCGCGGCGATTGTCTTCGTGCGCGGCAAGATCCCCCCGCCGGAGACGATCGCGCTCGCGACGCAAAAGGGAATTCCCCTGCTGGCCTCTCAGTTCACGATGTTCGAGACGTGCGGTCGTCTGTATCAGGCCGGCCTGCCGGCCCTCGACCTCTTCGAGTTGACCATCCAGCAGTGGCATGACGCATTCGAGGGAAGGGGGTAGCCGTTCACGATGAACCTGCCTTCGGATCGCAAAGAGATCACCAAGCTCCAGGAGTTGACCTATGAGCTGCGCGTCGAAGACGCCATGACGCGCACCGTCTTCACCGTCGGGCCGGACGCCAGCATGGCCGATTTTCGGGAGGTGTTGCGCGCCAACCGCATCTCGGGCACCCCGGTGATGGAAAACGGCGCGATGATCGGCATCGTCACGATTGAGAATTTGATCAAGTCCCTGGCCGCCGGTGAGCTGCAGGTCACGGTTCGTGAGCGGATGCACCCCAAGCCCATCACGCTTTTCGCCGATGAGCCGTTGGTGCATGCGGTCGCCCGCTTCAGCGAGCACAGATACGGGCGCTTCCCGGTGATCAACCGCCAGGGCCAGCTCGTTGGCATCGTCACCCAAGGCGACATCGTGCGCTCGATGCTCAAGCACCTCGAGGTCAGCTATCGAGCTGAGGAGATTCATCGCTATCGGGCCAGCCACATTTTCGAGGACATCATCGCGGACGAGATGGCGTTGGTGCTCGGCTATCGGGTCAGGCCGCGCGATTTCAGCCGGGCCGGCGAGGCTTCCAGCGGGCTGAAGCGCACCCTCAGCCGCCTGGGCATCCCGCCCGCGATCATCCGCCGGGTGGCCGTCGCGACGTATGAAGCGGAGATCAACATCGTGGTCTACAGCACCGATGGCGGGGAGATCGTCGCGGAGGTGCGCCGCGATCGGATCAAGATCGAGGCGATGGATCGCGGGCCGGGCATCCCCGACATCGCACAGGCGATGCAGCCGGGTTGGTCTACCGCGCCCGACTGGGTGCGCGAGATGGGGTTCGGCGCCGGCATGGGCCTGCCCAACATCCAGACCTGCGCCGATGTGATGAAGCTGGACTCGACGGTGGGCGTCGGCACGCACCTGACCATCATCATCAATTTGTCGAAGGAAGATCGAGCGCAGCCGTCGCGCTGAACCGCCGCTCGGGCCGCGGCGCTACCGGTCGGCAAGGCCATCCCGGCGGTCGGGCCAATGCATGGAACCGGGGACCGGCTTGGGCGGCAGGCTGGCGTTCGGCGGATTCTTGCTCGTGATCCGTTTCACGAACATCTTGAGATCGTCGCTGTAGGGCACGGTGATGCGGTGCAGGAGGAAGAGGTCGGCGCGCGTTTGGTCGGGGCTGGCGGTAATGCCCACGGCCGCGCCGTAGCCCGCCTTGGGAACCAGTGAAACGGCCAGCTTATTCCAGCCGCCGCCCGGATACGCCAGCGCGACCACCGGTCGGACGGTATGCTGCTCCAGTTCGGCCTTCGAGCCAACCAACTGCTCCATGATCTGCTTCTCGGTCTGGTTGTTCAGCAGATGGTGATTGAGCGTGTGGCTGCCGAACTCCATCTGTCCCCGGCTCATCTCCTCGATCATCGGCCACGCCACGACCTGCTTGCCGTCGCCGTTGTGTACCCAGTTGATCGGCGGGAAGAAGGTCCCCACCATGCAATACTTCTGCAAGATCGGGTACACCACAGTGTACTGCTCGATCCAGCCGTCGTCGAAGGTCAGGATGATCGGCTTGTCGGGCAGGGGCGTCCCCGCGCCAAAATAGGCGATCAGGTCGGAAAAGTAGATCGTGTGATAGCCGTGGTCGGCCAGATATTTGACCTGCGCCTCGAACGCGGCGGGGGTGACGGTCAGATTGCGCCAGGTGGTGTTGGCGTTGGCCGGCAGAACCTTGACGTGGTGATACATCAAGATCGGCAGTATCACCCGATCGGCGGGGGCCACCGTGCGCGGGATGCCATCCCGCGCGGGGCAGGTGGGCGGCGCGCTGGGCGGCTGGCCGGTTTCAGCCGCCACCGCGGCCGGCTGGGTCAGCAGCAGGAGCAGCAGCGCCAGGGCCGTCAGGGTGATGGTGTGAGTGCGTTGTGGCATGGCGGTGATGAAGTTGTGGTGGGTGAATTATGGCAGGTCGAATTGCTCGTGGATGGCCCGCAGCGCGTCGTGCAGTCGAGGCAACCCGATGATGCAGTTGATGGTCGAGATCGAGGTGCTGATGGCGAAGATATTCACGCCCTTTGCGGCCAGCGCGCGAAACATCTGCCCCGCGATGCCCGGGCGCTCGCGGAAGTCCGGCCCGAAGATGGCGACGGAGGCGACATCCGCACGGGAAGTCACCGCCGCCGGCTGCAGATCGGCGCGGATCGCCTCGATCGCCGCCAGGCTCGATTTCAGGTCCATCCGATCCACGCACAACACCATTTGCGCTTGATTCGACTGGTCAATCACCTGGACGACGAACTGTACATTGATGCCACGCTGACCCAACGCGTCGAGCACGGCCGCGGCGATCCCGGGCCGATCCTCGACCGCCAGGACACTGATGCTCGCCAACTGGTCGTTCTGGATGATGCCGCCGATCTTGGTTTTCTGAGACACGGCCCCCTCCGTTGCGGCGCTGCCCTGATCATGTGTCGCTATTTCCCGGCAGCTTGGGGAAGAGTGTAGCACAAAGCTGGGTGATTGCCAAACGCGGGTGTGGTTCACGGTTTTGCACCAATGACCACCGTTTGTCATGCTGAGCGGGTCTACGACGCAAGGTCAGTCACGGCGAACGCCTAGCGAAGCATCTCCGTGGCGAGACTCTTCGCTGGGGGTGCGCGGTCAACGACGTTGCGCCGTAAACCCGCTCAGAGTGACAGGTCCCGGCAAAACTCTGTACCGCCCCCCCTAACGCGAGTTGTTGACGGACTTGTACAGGCATGTTACAATCACGACAAGGTGTGGAGTGCTTCCGCGCCATTCGCATGATTTATCCTCGAACAGGATGCCGACATGGACAAAGCGGAACTTGTTCAGGCGTTACAGGAATTGGATGTGAGTCTGGCGGCACCGTGCGATATCATCGTGATCGGCGGCGCAGCCATGATCTTGCACTTTGGCGCGCGACGGGCAACGCGCGACATTGACGTGCTTCTGCTGCGCGGTGATGCCGGAGAGTTACGCCGCGCTGTTAGGGATGTCGCCAGGCTGCGCGATCTCCCCGACGACTGGCTGAGCGATGCAGCCAAGGGTTTCGCTGACATCCTGCCGCCCGACTTCTACCATCGCCTCACTCCCCTGCCGCTGCCGTTGCAGCGCCTCCACGTCTACGTGTTGGGACGGCCAGAACAGGCCGCGATGAAGATCGTCGCCTTGCGCGAGCAAGACCTGGAAGACCTGGAATTGTTGCTGCCCTCGATGAACGAAGCCGACAAGGCAACGCTCGTAGCGACGATGCACTACGTCGCCCGTTTCCGGCCCGATTGGGCGCAGAGGATCGAGTATTTCTTGCAGGAGCAGGGATGGCAGACCCAGTAGACCGGCTGTTTCAGGAATGGCAACAATTGGGCGGTCAGGTACTCCTCGCTGAAGCCCATACCGCCCCACTGCTGCGCACCCCCGAACAGGTGATCGCCGAGAGCACGGCGCATTGTCGCGAATCGGGCCGGCTCACGTGGGTGGCGCTCGACTGGCTGATCCGTCACATCGAGCAGTTAGACGAAGACAGGTTGCTGCGAGAGACGAGGAAAGGTGGCGACCTGTCCGTCCTCGGCCTGCTGTGCGATGCCGCCAACCTGCGCCACCCGCACCCGAAATTCGAGCGCACCATGCGCGCCTGCAAGCCGACCGACACGGTCGAGCCATTCTTTCAGCGCGTCGCCAAGAGCCGATTGGCGCTGGCCTTAACGCAGCAGAACGCGCTGGAAGTGTTTCGCCGGTGGAACTACCTGTGTAGTGAACTGCGGTATCTCTGACAGCAACCGCATCTTGCCGATGCGGCGGAGGCCGAACAATGCCAGGTGCCGCGGCCGCCCCTCAGCCAGGCTGAGCGTGGCTTGCGCCAGCACGGCCAGCGCGTGTCACGATCGCGATCGGTGAAAAGGGTGCGCAGATGGGGTGGATGGAAAGATGTGGTGCCGCGGCTGCAAGGACAGATGCCGGACCTGCCGCATTTGGATGAGGTAATTCGCACGACCAATCGTTGGTTGCGCCAAGCGGGGCTTGTCGCTGGATAGTATCCAGCACCATGTTCACGCGCCCTTTGCGCTCTCGCGCGGGCCGTGCTATACTCACTGTCCATAGCCGACCGATGTTACTGCAATAAGGCACACGAGGCGCTGTTCGCAGAATGGGATCTTGCTACCCAGGAACCGGGCATCGCTGCCCTCATCTCTGACACCCGCACTGAACGTCAAATGAGGCCGCGGCTCCCACGCACTGGGGCGGCGGCTTTCTACTTTTCTGAGGATTTATCCATGGCGATCAAGAAGAGCGAGCTGTACAGCTCGTTGTGGAAAAGCTGCGATGAACTGCGCGGCGGCATGGATGCTTCGCAGTACAAGGACTACGTGCTGGTCCTGCTGTT
>CAZYHE010000322.1:0-5838 GCA_964647225.1 uncultured Anaerolineales bacterium | reverse complement strand
CCACGCGACAGCCGGGCAGTGCTCGCCGGATCGCGTCCGGGTCGGGCGGCTGGGACAGGCAGGCCCAGTGCAGGGCTTCCCAAGCGCCCGACACTGAGATCACACCGGTCTCCACCAACCCCGGCAGCCCCGTGACCAGCCGCGCGAACCCATTCTCAGCCCGCGCGCCTTCCAACGCGAAGGCCAGCAGCACGTGCGCATCTCCCTTGCTGCGCAGCGGGAAGCCATCCACGGCGCGCGTCTCGATCATGCCACCGCCGGTCGAGTCGGCGACCAGGGTTGCGACCCGACCGGCGGGGCTGGTCAGGGTGAACTTGACCGCATTCGGGTGCTGGCTCTCGGCGATCTTGCCGAACTCGACCCGGAAGGCCAGCCCGCGCTGCGCGGCCAGCGCATAGGCGTCGAAGAGCCGCTCGTCGTCGGGCAACAGGCCCAACGCGCCGGCCAGCATCGCGCAGTCTTCGGCCATCACGCCCAGGGTGCCGGCGAAAGAGCCATCGGCGGCGAGCGTGACGCGCACCTCGGCCGGTGGTTCGCCCAACAGGCTGCGCGCCAGGTAGCCGATGCGGCACGGCCCCGCGGTGTGCGAGCTTGATCCCGGCTGCATGATCGGGCCGAAGACGTCGTTGAAGAATTCAGGATAACTCACGCGGTCACTCCTCTGCAGAATTTCCCACCTGGTCCGCCAGCCGTTGGGAGAGCACGCGGTCGGCGGGGGTGAGCAGCGCCGGTTCGACGGCCAGCACGGCGCGTAGTTCCGCCAGCCAGCGCCCCGCCGCGTCGCGTTGACCCTGCAGCCACGCCACATGCGCCAGGCCCACCAGGCAGCGGACTTGATGGCGCGGGCGATCGTCTTCCCGCGCAGACGCCAGGGCTTGGCGGTAGTACGCTTCGGCTTGGGAGAATTGGCCGCGCTCCTCGGCGTTTTTGCCCAGGCGGATCGTCGTGGTGGCGATCCCAACTGTATCGTTGAACCTGGCGAAGGCGCGCAAGGCCGTTTGATAGTGCGCGTCTGCCGCGTCCCAATCCCCCTGCGTCCGGGCGAGATCGCCCAGGCTGCACGCTGCCAGCCCAAACGTATGGTTATCCTGCGTCTCGTCGGCCTGCGCCAACAACTGTCTGACGCGTTCAGTCACGCGCGCCGGCTCGCCGCGCCCCAAATCGAGGGTGGTGAGCAGCGCCGCGGCCTTGGTCGCGGTTCGCCGATCCCCCAGCCGCAGCGCCAGATCAATCACCGCCTCCATTTCCGCGCAGGCTGCGTCATCGTAGTGGCCCTGGTTTTTGCGCGCATCGGCGGCGATCAAGTGAATCTCCGCGGCCAAACGCAGCTTGCCGGCCGCGCGCGCGCTGGGCAGCGCCTCCCGCAGAATGGCCTCGGCCTCGGCAAACCGCTGGCCGCGATAGTGCACCAGGCCGCGTTCGAGCAGGCAGTCGGCCAACATGCTGTCGTCGCCCAGCGCGCGGTAGATCTGCTCGGCCCGTTCGACCGCCGCCTCGGCATCGCCGATATCGCCGCGCAGATTGGCAAGAAACGCCAGGCCGTACCAGGCCCGCGCCTGATCGCTGGACGGCTCTGGGTTGGCCGCGATAGCGGCCTGCAACCAGCATCGTCCTTCGTCGGCGAAGCCACCCCCGTACCAAAAGCTGCGCATCGCGTTGGCCATGCGTAAGCTCTCCCGCGGTTCATGCGCCATCAGCCAATCCAACGCGGCGCGCAGGTTCGGTTGTTCATCCACCATCTGTTGAAAAACGTGGGCCTGCGCCTGTTGATCGCTTTCGGCGTCTGCCCGCTGGGCGACCTGGCGGTAGTAGTGGGCGTGACGCGCCGCGACGGCGTCCGCATCCGCGCTGGCCGCCAA
Organism: uncultured Anaerolineales bacterium; assembly: GCA_964647225.1. Classification (GTDB taxonomy): domain Bacteria; phylum Chloroflexota; class Anaerolineae; order CG2-30-64-16; family CG2-30-64-16; genus CAZYHE01. The sequence continues at coordinate 3,979 of CAZYHE010000322.1, read as the reverse complement.
CTGCTCGCCCGCAAACTGGCGGATGGTTTCGAGCATCAGGTAGCGGGCCGGCCCGTGCGCCGCCTGCTTCTGAAGCAGGCTTTGATCGAGCAGAGATTGCAGCGCATCGAGCAGGTGTGGGTGGCGGGATGCCAGGCTCCGCCCGCTGTCTCCGTGTGCTGCCGCGACGTGACGCAGGGCGTCGTAGGTGAACCCGCCGACGAAGACGCCGCAGAGGGCGAAGATCTGCTGGGCCGCGCCGTCCAACAACTGGTGGCTCCAGGTGAGCGCGGCGTGCAGCGAGCGGTGGCGGGGAGGTAGGTCGCGTGCGCCCTGCGCCAGCCACATCAGCGCACCCACCTCTGGCCGGCGGAGATGCGCCAGCAACTCTTCCGGGCTGAACTGGCGCAGGCGCGCGGCGGCCAGTTCAATCGCCAGGGCCACGCCATCCAACCGGCTGCAAATCTCCAGGATGGTGGACGCGTTGGCCGGCGTCAGCGCAAAGCCCGGCTCGAAACGCTGCACCGTCGTCACAAAGAGTTGCACGGCGGGCGAGCCGGCTACCTCCGCGGCGTCAGGGAGGTGATCCGCGAGCGCGTCGGGCGGCGGCACGGCAAACGGCGCCAGCGCATACTGGTATTCGCCGCGCAGCAGCAGCGGCGCCCGGCTGGTGACCAGCGCTTTGATCTGCGGGCAGCGCGTGAGCAGGTCGCTCACCTCGGCGGCGGCGTCAACCACCTGTTCGAAGTTATCCAGCACGAAGAGCATCCGCTGTTGGCGCAGCACGCCGGCCAGTTGCGCCAGCGTCGCGTGCGTCCCGGTCTGCGTGATGACCAGCAGGTGGGCGAGGGCCGGCAGCACCAATCCGGGGTCGCTGATCGCGGCCAGCGGCGCAAACCAGACGCCATCGGCGAACTGGTCGGCGCCTGCGGCCACGGCCTGGCGCGCCACATCGAGGCTCAAGCGGGTTTTGCCCACGCCGGCCGTGCCGGTGATGGTGACGAGCCGCACGTCGGCGCGGTCGAGCAGGTGTTGGATGGCGCGGACATCGTCGTCGCGGCCGATCAGCGGGGTGAGCGGCAGCGGCAGGTTGTGCGCGATGGCTCTGGGCGCAGGGGCGGGGGCCAAGTCGCTCGCCGGTGTCGCGGTCTGGGTTTCCCCATCCTTCTGGCGCGCCGCGCGCCAGAAGGATGGTCTCTCTTGCGCGGAAAGCTCCAGGTGGATCGCCAACAGCTCCGCCATCTGCTTGGACGGACGCCGGCTGCCCTCCTCGATTTTTTGCAAAGTCGAGAGGGCGCAGCCGATGCGATCCGCCAGCTCTGCCTGGGTGAGATCCAGGATGCGGCGGTGGTGTTTGATCCATTGGCCGAGCGGCTGATCGGAATCCATTGCGGCGCCCTTGTGCGAGTGTTTGTGTGTGCGCGTGTGTGTGCCTGCCCACTTGAAATGAACTATAAAGCATGGTTCACTATTTGCCAAAGCTGACACCGGGTATCGGCTGGAAAACAGGAGAGAACGATGACACCGATTTTCCTGATCACAGGCGCGCCCGCATCAGGCAAGAGCACGGTGAGCCGTGCGCTGGCGGCCCGGTTCCCGCAGAGCATCGCCATCTGCGTGGATGATCTGCGCAGCATGGTGGTGGGGGGCGTGGTGCATCCGAGCAACGAGTGGGGTCGCGCGCTGGTCGAGCAACTTCAACTGGCGCGTAAGAGCGTGACGGAGATGGCGAAGATCTATCACCGCGCCGGGTTTGCCGTCGTGATTGACGACTTCTGGGATCCGCACTCGCGGATGAGCGAATACCGCGAGCTGTTCGACTGGGCTGAGCTGCGGCGGGTCGTGCTCTATCCCGATCAGCAGAAGGCGCACGCGCAAAACCTGCGGCGGGCCGGCCCAGGGGAGTTTCGGGAATATCTGGACGCCGGGATCAGGGAGGTGTACGCTGATCTGAACCAGACCGCCGGCGAACTGGCGCAGACCGGGTGGATTATTTTGGATACGACGGATGACACAGCCGAAGATACCGCGGCCCGGTTGCAGGCGTTGGCCGCGGCTTGAGTAGATGTGTGACGAGTGTTTCTTTGAGGAGACCTATGATGATGCAGAAAGTGTTTGATGTAAAGCGATTCGTTCTATTGTGTGCATTGATGCTGGCGCTGAATGTGGCGTTCACGATGGCCGCCGGCGCGGCTGGGGTGGTGGGCAATGGGACGCCGGCCAGTTGCACCGAGGCGGCGCTCCAGACGGCGGTGGCTGGCGGCGGCCTGGTGACGTTCAACTGCGGGCAGAGCGCCGCCACGCCGGTTACGATCCTCCTGACCCAACGGTTGGCGCTCCCGGACGGCACGATGATTGACGGTGGCGACCGGGATGCGATCACCCTCAGCGGCGGCGACCCCGGGACGGGCGCGCGGAACGGCGTCGGCATCTTCGCGGTGGCCGCGGGCGCGACCGCCGAAGTGCGTAACGTGATGTTGCTCGCGGCGGGCGACAGCGCGATCATCAACCACGGCGCGCTGACCCTCTATGACGCCGAGGTGCAGGGCGCACGGGCGCAGCAGTGCGCGGGGATCCAGAGCGACGGCCAACTGACCTTGCTCGGCGGCAGCATGATCACGACCAACGCAGCCGAGGCCCTGGGCGGCGGCGTCTGTGTGCTGGGGGGCACGGCGCGGTTCGAGGGCGCCGATCTCCGCTTCAACACCGCCGCGCAAGGCGGCGGTCTCTATGTGGCGCCGGGCGGCGTCGTGGATAGCGTCAACAGCTACAACACCTTCAACACCACGACCGGCGCCGGCGGGGGCATCTACGTCAGCCCGACCGCGCGTGTGACCCTGCATGCCGACGCGCTGGTGTCGAACGTCGCGGCGCCGGCGGCCGCCGGGGGGCTGGGCGGCGGCATCTACAACGCAGGCGAAGCGACGCTGCTCGGGGTTGTGATCACCCAAAACGAAGCGCATGCGGGCGGCGGGTTCTACAACACCGGCGCCTTGATCATCCAGCGCAGCGATGTGGATGACAACCGCGCGACCGCCGCCGGCGGCGCGGGCGGCGGTTTCTACAACGGCGGTCAACTGGTTTACGCCACCAGCAGCCTGGTGAATAACCGCGCGGAGCAGGGTGCGGGCTTTTACAGCAACGGCACGCTGACGATCCGCAACGCGACGATTTCCAACAACCGCGCGACGGCCGCTGGCAACCTCATCGCGGGCGGCAGCGCGGCGATCCATTACAGCACGCTCTTCAGCAACACGACCGGCTCGTTGGTGGCATCGGGCGGGAGCGCCAGCGTGCTCGGCAGCATCGTGGATGGCTGCACGGCCAGCGGCGGCGCGATCAGCTCGCAGGGGCACAACCTGGACACCGGCACGACCTGCGGTTTTGCCCAGGCCGGCGACCTCTCGGCCACAGACCCGCAGCTCGCGCCGCTGGCGCAGACCGATCCCGATCCCGATCGGCACACCTGGTATCATCGCCCCATCACGGGCAGCCTCGCGATTGACGGCGGCGCTGCGACCTGCCTGGCGGCCAACGGTGAGGATCAGCACGGCCTGGGCCGGCCGGCCGGCGCAGCCTGCGACATCGGCGCGGTCGAGGTGGGCGCGATGCCGGTCGCGGCGTTGGCCTGCGGCGGCGTCTTCCTCCCCACCGGCGACGCGACCGTGGACAGCGCCCAGGCGGACAGCGCGCTGGGCGGCGCGGCGACCTTGCAGATCGGCCGGCAGAGCGGCGCCGCGCGGCGCAGCCTGCTCGCCTTCGACCTGGGGCCGCGGTTGTTGCCCAACCACGCGGTGGTTGCGGCGGCGCTGGAATTGACCCTGAGTCAACCGCCCAGCATGACCCCCTATCAATTGGAAGCGCTGGAACCGGCCGCGGCCTGGGATGAAGCGACGCTGACTTGGGCCACCCAGCCGCTCACGACCACCGACTACGGCGCGCACAGCTATGCGCTCGAAACGGGCGTGGTGCGGATTGACGTGACCCCGCTGCTGATCCG
>CAZYHE010000321.1:0-5838 GCA_964647225.1 uncultured Anaerolineales bacterium | reverse complement strand
CGTCGGCGCTCTCGCGCCAGGCATGGAACAACCCGCGCATCTGCTCCCACGGGGTGAGACGCAGCCAGCCGGTCGCGGCCTGCGAGTTCAGCGCCAGCCGATCCCGATCCACGGCCAGCCAGCCCCGGCCGCGCGCCAACGCCAGCGCCAGGTCGAGACGGGTCGCGTCCGGGAGGAGCAGCCCCTCGCACAGCAGCGCCAGGTCGGCGCTGCGCGGTTTGCCCGTGTTATCGGTATGGAGTGGTGTCTCGCGGATCGCAGCCAGCAGCGCGCAGAGATCCACGGCGAAGGTGTTGAAGGCTTGTCGCTTGCGCGGGGGCGCCGGCGCGGCCGGGAGGATGGTCGCGGGCGTTTGTGCCGTGACGGGCGGCGCGGCGGGCAGCAGCTCAGGCGGGATGTAGATGTACTCGGCCGGGCCATCGCCCAGGTCGGCAAAGCCGCGGAAGATCAGCCCGCGATACCACAGTTCTTCGGCGGGGCCTTGCGGCTGCTGCCAGACCGCTTCGCGCTCCAGGCGGCCCGGCCCCACCGGCCGGATCGCACCGTGATGCCGCGTGAAAACCGGCGTCTTCAGCTTCCCGCCCGCCGCGGCCAACGCCTGCCAGGCCGCGCGGCCGCCCGCCGAGCAGACCGCCAGCGCGGCCGCAGTCGCGGCCGGCTCGGCCAACGCGGTGGCGAGCTGGGCCGCGGCGTCATCGCGGTTGTTGGTGCTCAGTTCGAGGCCGCGCACCTCGGCGATGCCGCGGAGCATCGCCATCGAGTGGTCGCTGAGACTGGCAAACAAGGTATGCATCGTCTGGTGGGTGTTTCAGGGAGATGTCAGCGAACCGGCGGCTTTGCGCGCTTGACAACAGGCGCGCCCACCGTTATGATTCACCTGTGTGAATGAGCGAGCGACCGGCAATTCTACAAAAACAGGTAAGGATAGGATGATGACTCAAGGGATACCCAATCCGCCATCTTCAGGCAATCGGCTGGGCATTGTGGCCGAGATCGTGCGCAACGCCCGATTGGTGTGGCGGCTGTTGAAAGACTCGCGTGTGCCGTTGCTCACCAAGTTGATCATCCCCGGTGTGGTGGCGCTTTACGTGCTTTCGCCGATTGATGCGCTGCCCGATGTGCTTCCGCTGCTCGGCCAGCTCGATGACATCGCCGTGCTCCTGGCTGGGTTCGCCATCTTCACCGAGCTGTGCCCCAGGGAGATCGTCGAAGAACACCGCGCTGCGCTGCTGCGAGAAGCAACCACGGGCCGCCCCCGCGTCCCGGAAGGCGAAACGGTGGACGCGGAGTACCGGGTGATCGAGTGATGGCAGGAGTCAGGAGACAGGAGTCAGGAGTCAGGGAAATCACCTGCTGGCCCCTGATCCCTGATCCCTGACCACCGCTTCCCCCATCAAGTCATACTCCATCGCGCCGGTGATGCGCGCCCGCGCCATCTGCCCGATCGGCAACGTGCCGGGGATGACGACCAGGCCATCCACTTCGGGCGCGTCCCGGTAGGAGCGGCCGAGCGAGACCGGCTTCTTCCGCCCCCCCGCCGGCCGATCGCTCAACTCACCGTGACTTTCCACCAGGATGTCGAGTTCTCGCCCCACCTGTGCCTGGTTGCGCGCCAGCGAGATGCGCTGCTGCGCGGCCATCATCCGCTCGTAGCGTTGGCGCTTGACCTCTTCGGCCACCTGCCCCGGCAGATCGTGGGCGGGCGTCCCTGGCTCCGGGCTGAAGGTGAACACGCCCACCTTGTCGAACTGGATCGCCTCCAGGAAGCGCAGCAGCCCCCGGAATTCCTGCTCGGTTTCCCCCGGATAGCCCACGATGAAGGTGCTTCGCAACGCCATGTCCGGCATCGCGGCCCGCATCTGGGCAAAAGTCTCGATCAGCTTGTCGGTGTTGCTGGGTCGGAACATGCGCCGCAAGACCCCCGGATCGCCGTGTTGCAGCGGGATATCCAGGTAGTGACAGACCCGCGGGTCGCTCGCCAGCACCTCGATCAGCCGCTCGGAGACGTGCCCCGGATAGGCGTACATCAGGCGCAGCCAGCGCAGATCGGGGGTCGCGTCGAGGATCGCCTGCATCAGCCCCGGCAACCCATCCGCCGCGCCCAGATCCCGGCCGTAATCGGTGGTGTCTTGGGCGATGAGGATGATCTCGTGCGCGCCCCCCGCGACGAGCGCCTGGGCCTCGGCGACGATGGCGGGCTGGGGCCGGCTGCGCAGCTTGCCCTTGAAGGTGGGGATGGAGCAGAACGCGCACGGCGCGTTGCAGCCGTCGCTGATCTTCAGGTAGGCGCTGCCGGAAGTCACCGGGGGCCGGGGCGTGGCGGCCAGCCCGTCCTGGCCTGTGGGCCACACGGGCCAGGGGGCCGGCTGTTCCGGGTCGCCCAGCAGCGCATAGCGGCCAAAGAGCCGCCCGCGCTGGCCCGTGTCGGCCCGCAAGGCCTGGATGAACGGCACGATCTCCATCCAGCGCCGCGTCCCCAACAGGCCGTCTACCCCCGGCACTTCCTGGACGATCCGCGCGCCGGCCCGCTGCGCCATGCACCCCGCCGCGATGAGGGTCTGGCCGGGGCGTTTGCTCTGCGCCAGGTCGCGCAGGGTCGCCAGCGATTCCTCTTCGGCGGCGGCCAGAAAGCCGCAGGTGTTGACGAGCAGGATGTCGGCGTCGTCGGGCGTGGCCGTGCCGCGATAGCCGGCCTGACCCAGGAGCATCGCCATCCCTTCGCTGTCAACGGTGTTTTTGGGACAACCCAATGTCAATAAGTAATAGCGCATGAATCCTGCTCGGAACGCGTCAAGGCACAAGCCGCTGGCTCGGCGCCCAAAAATAGGGGCGTGCTATCGGAGACCAGCCAGAGCGGGGGGTAGCGCAAGATGCCATCTTGCGCCACAACGCATCAGCCGGCCGGGGTCGGGGTCGCCTTGGGCGCGGGTGCCCGCGGCGCGCCTGGGGTGGACGCGCGTTCCAGCACCTGGCCTTGATCCACCACCCAGGTGCGCTCGATGACCTGGCCGACGCTGCCTATCTTACCGAGCGATACGCCGTTCAGGATCAGGTCAACGCCCCCCCCGTTCCCGGTGAGCACCTTAAGTGACGCATTGGCCTCCCAGGTGCGCGATTGGCCAGGCTCCATGGTGCCTTCAAGCACCATGACATCATCCGCCGTAACCCGCACCCACGCGCGCTGATCGGCGCGCATTTCCAGCGCGATCCGCGCCACGATTTCCGGCGTGGCGGTCGGCCGCGGGGTCGGCGTGATCGTCGGGGGGACCGTGGGCGTCGGCAGCGGCAGCAGATCGGAGGTCGGTGACGCTTTGGCGGCGCCTTGCGGCACGGGCGACGGCGTGGCGGTGATGATCCACGGCGTGGGGGTGATGGATGGCGTGGCAGTGGGCGTGCGCACGGGGCCGAACGCCGAGAGCGCCGCAAGGCCGCCCGCGCGACCCAGGAACCACCATCCGGCCGCCGCCAGCGCACCGATCAGCAGCAAGGCGACCACCCACCGCACCCAACCCAGGTTGGGGCGCGTATCGATCAGCTCGATCTCGGCGGGGCGATAATCTACGAGCCGCGGCTTGCCGATCTCGGCGATCATGGTCTCGTCGTTGGCGTCGCCGCTTTCCTGGGCGTAGCGTCGCGCGATCTCGATCGAGTCGAGGCCCAGGAAGGTGGCCAAGTTGCGCAGAAAGCCGCGCGCAATCGCGCCGCGCGGGAGGTTGGCATAGGCTCCCTGCTCAAACGCCGCCAAATACTTCTGCCGGATGCGCGTCGCCTTCTCGACATCCGCCAGGCTCAATTCTTTAGCCGCACGTGCCTCGGCTAACAGACGTCCGAGTTCGCTCATCACTCGTGTTATTCCTCAAGTCCACATAATCCGCTCCACTATACCCGCGCCGCGCCGAAAAGTCAAAGTAAACGACATCATGTAGCACGTTGCGCAAAGTGCGGCTTGCGGGTATGATGGGTGCTGGCGAGGTGACATGCGGAGAAAGACGGTGAATACAGCCCGGCGGTTCCTGTTGCTGGTCATTTTGGCCGCAATCGTCGCCGGCATGGTGTCGGTCTGGCAAATGGCGCGGGAGGGCGCCGGGCCGACTTTTCTGCCGAAGCTGTTTGGCCCGCTTTTTCCGCTGGCCGGCCAGCAGATCGGCATCGTCGCGGGACACAACGGCAACGATTCGGGCGCGGTCTGCCCCGATGGCCTGACTGAGGCGCAGGTGAATCTGACCATCGCGCAGGCGGTCGCGCGCGAGCTGCGGTCGCGCGGGGCCACCGTGGATCTGCTGGCCGAGTTCGATGACCGGCTGCCCGGCTATCGGGCCGCGGCCTTTGTCTCGATCCACGCCGATTCGTGTCAGGTAGATCTCAGCGGCTACAAGGTGGCGCGCCTGGACACCGGCGAGCTTGCCAGCAGCCAGGCGTCGGCGCGGCTGACCGATTGTCTCTGGCAAGAGTACGAGGTCGCGACCGGCCTGCCGCGGCATCTCAACACCGTAACCTTCGACATGAGCCGCTATCATGCCTTCCGAGAAATCGCGCCGACGACCCCCGCGGCGATCATCGAGCCCGGTTTTCTCAAGGCGGATCGCGAATTGTTGACGCAACAGCCAGCGCGGGCTGCAGCCGGCATCGTGTCGGGCATCACATGTTTCCTGGCAAAACACGAGGGAGGCGCCCCATGAACTCTTCTGAACGCGTGGCGGCACGTTTGGCCGGCCAGCCGGTAGATCGGCCGCCCAACTTCGATATTATGATGCAGTTTGCAGCGCACTACATCGGGCAGCCGTTGGCCCGTTACTTCGGCGATTATCGCGTGCTCTGCGCGGCCAATTTCGCCGTGCAGACGGGCTTCGACCTGGACATCCTCCAGGCGATCTCCGACCCGTACCGCGAGGCCACGGATTGCGGCCTCGCGGTCGAATTCCCTGACGATGGCCTGCCGATCTGGAAAGGGCCGCTGCTGGCCGAACCGGCCGACCTGGCCCGGCTCAAGCCGCCGCAGCCGGCGGATGGCCGGCGCATGAGCGACCGGCTGGCGGCCGTCCGGCGCTTCCGGGAGCAGGCCGGCGGCCGCGTCCCGATCATGGGCTGGGTGGAGGGCGCGCTCGCCGAGGCGGCCGATCTGCGCGGGGTGAGCACGCTGCTCACCGACCTCTACGACCGGCCGGAGTGGGTGCGCGAGCTGCTGGAGGTTTGCACGGAGATGGCAATCGCGTTCGCCCGCGCCCAGGTTGCGGCCGGCGCGGACATCATCGGCCTGGGCGACGCCATCGCCTCACAGATCGCGCCGCGGGCGTATCGCCAGTTCGCGCTACCCTACGAGCAGCGCATCTTTGCAGCCGTGCGCGAGCTGGGCGCGATCCCGCGGCTGCACATCTGCGGCAACACGTCGCGCATCCTGGCCGACATGGCGCAGAGCGGCGCGCAGATCATTGACATTGACTGGATGGTGGACATGGGGCAGGCCAGCCAGGCGTTCGGCGCGGCGGCGGCGGTCTGCGGCAACTTCGACCCGGTGGCTGTGATGTTGAACGGGACGCCGGAGCAGGTCATCGCGGCCGTCACCGTGAACATGGCTGCGGGCGGCCCGCGCTGCATCAGCATGGCCGGCTGCGAGATCCCGGACGGGACACCGCACGCCAATTTGCGCGCTCATGCGGCCGCGCTGCGGGAGTGGAGAAGGCCGTGAGCCGAACAAGAAACGTCAAACGTCAAAGATGGCGATCCCCGATCCCTCTGACGTTTGACGTTTGAAGCGCGCTCAACCGAGGATGCGTTTCGCCTCGGCGGCCACGGCCCGGCCGAGCTTCACCTGCTCCTCCGCGTCCAGGTGGATGCCGT
>CAZYHE010000320.1:0-5854 GCA_964647225.1 uncultured Anaerolineales bacterium | reverse complement strand
ATCCTGTCTGGTTGCGATTTGTCCCAGAAAGGATACGAAATGAGTACATTGATCACACGAACCTTGGGCCGTTCCGGCATCGCGGTGAGCGGCCTGGGCATGGGGTGTTGGGCCATCGGCGGGCCGGCGTGGCGCGACGGGAAGCCCATCGGCTGGGGCGACGTGGATGACGCGGAGTCGGTGCGGGCGATCCACACCGCGCTCGATCTCGGCGTGACGCTCTTCGACACCGCCGACATCTACGGCGCGGGGCACAGCGAACGCGTGCTCGGCGGGGCGTTGGCGGGGCTGCGCCAGCGAGTCGTGATCGCGTCCAAGTTCGGCCAGCTTTTCGACGAGGCGTCGCGCCAGGCGATCGGCCGTGACGCCAGCCCGGCGCACATTCGCCGCGCGTGCGAGGCGAGCCTGCGCCGGCTGAAGACCGACTACCTCGACCTCTACCAGTTCCATATCGGCGACTACGACCTGGAACGGGCGGTCGAGGTGCGCGAGACGCTGGAGGAGCTGGTCGCGGCGGGCAAGATTCGCGCCTACGGCTGGAGCACCGACGATCCGGCCCGTGCGCGGCTCTTTGCGGCGGGGCCAGGCTGCGCGGCCATCCAGCAGCGGCTGAACATCTTCGACGGCAACCCCGAAACATTGGCGGTCTGCGAGGCCGCGAACCTGGGCAGCCTGAACCGCGGCCCGCTGGCGATGGGCTTGCTCACCGGCAAGTTCACCGCCGACTCGATCCTCCCGGAGAACGACGTGCGCTTCGGGTGGGATTTCCGGGCGGGCACGCAGGCCGAGCGGCTGCAAAAGCTCGCCGCGCTGCGCGAGGTGCTGACGCAGGATGGCCGCACCCTGGCGCAGGCCGCGCTCGGCTGGCTCTGGGCGCGCAGCGGTCAGACGATCCCCATCCCCGGCTTCAAGACGGCCGCACAGGTGGCGGAGAACGCCGCCGCGCTGCGCCGCGGCCCGCTCACCGCCGGCCAGATGCAGGAAGTCGAGCGGATTTTGGGGCGATAGGACGGGAACGCGGAGAGCCTGCCCCGCTGTTCCGGGCACGACGCGGACAGATTCAGATTTCATCCGCGTCCTCCGCGTCGTCTGCGTAGTCCGCGTCCCATTTTCGGGTTAGGCAATGGCGCGGCGGTCGCCGCGGCGGCTGGAGGTGTGTATGTTCCATCGTCTTTCCCAACGACTGGCCTCGTTCGCCACGGGCTGGGTTGTGGTTGGCGCCGTGGTGGTTTTCGTGCTCTTTTCCGTCCTGGTGCTGCCGGGGCAAGCCGCGCAGTCAGCCGCTCGTTCGGGCGGTGCGGCGCAACCCGACACCTCCCTCATCTATTCGCCCGCCGACCTCTACCGGATGGCCGAGGCGTTCGGGCCGGCGGGGCGGCAGGCCTACATCTACGCCCGGCTCACCTTCGACGCGGTCTTCCCGATCGTGTACGGCGTTTTTCTGATTGTCACGATCAGTTGGCTGGCGGGCCGGGCGTTCCCGGCTGGACATCCGGCGCGGCTGCTCAACCTCGTGCCGGCGTGGGGGATGCTCTTCGACTACCTCGAAAACAGCGCCGCGGTGATCGTCATGGCGCGCTATCCCCTGCGCACGCCGGTGGTGGATCTCCTGGCGCCGGTCTTCACGTTCGTCAAGTGGGTGTTTGTCGGTGGGAGCTTCGTCATTCTGTTGGCGCTGGCCGCCGTAGCGGCCTGGCGGTGGATAACAAGGAGGCATCTATGATCGAGCTACCTGAAGCGCTGGTCATCGCAGACCAGATGAACGCGGCCATCCAGGGCAAGCAGATCGCGTCGGCCATGCGCGGCAACGCGCCGCACAAATTCGCCTTCTACACGCGCTCAGCCGAGGAATACGCCGACATCCTGAAAGATCGCCGGATCGGGCCGGCGCGCGGGCACGGCGGGCTGATCTTGATCGGGGCCGAGCCGGATTATCTGCTGGCGCTCGGCGGCGGGGGCGAACGGATCGCGCTGCACCGCGCGGCCAAGACGCTGCCGAAGAAACATCAATTGCTGCTCCACTTCACCGACGACAGCTATCTGACGGTTACGGTGCAGGGGTGGGGCGCCGCGTTGCTGTTCCACGAGTCAGAAGTCCCCGGCCATCCGTGGGTCGGCAAACCGGGGGTCTCCCCGTTGAGCGACGCGTTCAGCTACGAGTTCTTCCAGGAGCGGTTCGGTGAACTGAAGGAGAACGACTCAAGCAGCGTCAAGTACTTCATGATCAGCAAGCCGGGCGTGTGGGGCGTGGGCAACGGCTGCTTGCAGGACATCCTGTTCCGTGCGCGCCTCCATCCCCGGCACCGCGCGCTCGATCTGACCGAAGCGGAGCGCCGCGCACTCCACGCCGCGATCCGCGACACGCTGGGCCAGATGGTCGCGCAGGGCGGCCGAGATGGCGAGATGGACCTCTACGGCCAGCCGGGCGGCTACCAGCGGATCCTCAGCAGCGAGACGGTGGGCAAGCCGTGCCCCGAATGCGGCACGCCGATCGAGAAGATTCAGTACCTCGGCGGCGCGTCGTACTTCTGTCCGAAGTGCCAGGTGTAGACCGGGATCACGGCGATCTGAAAGGCGACCGTCGGGGATCGCCAGATAGAGATTCGCGCTGTAGGGGCGGGGTTGCCTCGTCCTGGGCGTGGAGACCACGCCCCTACAGGCATGACACATCTCATCCGGCCATTCGTCACCAGTTCGTATGCGACCCATCCCGCCGGTGGAGATGCGGCGCTTCCCAGAACTTGAATTCCTTGCCCTGGGCGCGGGCCTCGTTGAACTCGACCCCCAGGCCGGGGCCGTCGGGCACGCGATAGCGGCTGCCTTCCAGCTTGAGCTGCACCGGGAACCACTCCCCATCGTCGAAGCCCAGGTTCTCGGTGGGCGAGGCGCGCGCTTCCAGCCAGGCGAAGTTGGCGACGGCCGCGGCCAGGTGGACGGTGGCCGCGGTGCAGATCGGGCCGAGCGGGTTGTGCGGCATCAGGTCAATGTAGTGCGCCTCGGCCCAGCCCGCGACTTTCACGGATTCAGTCAGCCCGCCCACGTTGCACACGTCAATGCGGACGAAGTTCGTCAGCCCGCGCTCGATGTAGGGCAGGAAGCCCCACTTGCTCGAAATCTCCTCGCCGATGGCGAAGGGGACGTCGGTCAGGGTGCGCAGCGCGGCGTAGGCTTCGGGCGTCTCGTCACGGATCGGCTCTTCCAGGAAATCGAGCGTCCCCGATGGCATCCGCTGGCAGAAGGAGGCCGCCTCGGCCACGCTCAGGCGGTGGTGGTAGTCAATGCCCAGCACCGGCGCGGGGCCAAGCGCCTCGCGGAGTTTGGTCAGCGCGGTGGCGGTCAGCGGGATGGACTCGCGCGGCTCGAAGAGCGCGGGGTCGCCGGTCTCCGGGTGGCCGATGCCGGTGCGGATGACGTTCCAGCCACGGTCGAGCAGCAGTTGCGCATCCTCGATCATCTTCGGCCCCATGCCGACCGTCGCGAAGCACGGCACGAAGTCGCGCTGCTTGCCGCCGAGGAGCTGGTAGACCGGCACGCCGAGCGCCTTGCCCGCGATGTCATAAAATGCGATGTCGAGCGCCGAGATCGCCGCGCTGAGCACCCGGCCCCCCTCGAAGTACTGGCTGCGATACATCTCCTGCCACAGCGCGCCCATGCGCATGGGGTCCCGGCCGATGAGCCATTCCCGGTAGTGCTGGATCGCGCCGACTACGGCCAGCTCGCGGCCGGAGAGGCCCGACTCGCCCCAGCCGACGATGCCTTCGTCCGTCTCGACCTTGACGATGAGTTGATTGCGCCGGCCGACCCAGGCCGGATAGGTCTTGATGTCTGTGATTTTCATGAGTGCCTCCTGATGGCTGCCATCACTTCCCGCCCTTCCTCCACCGATTCCGCCTTGAGATGTACGCTGAGACCCGCGGGCGCCAGGCTATCCAGGATCTCCCGATACTCTTCCAGGGAGAAGCCTGCATAGACGTCCTTCGCCAGGATCAGGGGCATCTTTCGCGCCTGTAGCCGCCGGAGGATCGGCATGGCCGCTTGCAGGGTGACGCCCGGTGCGTCGAAATAGACGTTGATCGCCCGGATGTTCGGCACATCTGCCAGCGTTTCGGCCACATGGAGCGACGGCGCGTGCAGGTGCAACACACCGAACGGATAGGCCGACATTGCGGCCATCGGCGGCAGAAAAGTGCGGCGGTAATGGCGCAGCGACATCATACCCGATGTGTCGTCTTGCAGCCAAACCGACCGCCCCGGCGACCACAGCCCGAACTGCCGGATGGCGTAGCCGCTCCGGTAGGCCGGCACGACCGCTTCCTGGGCCTGCGCCACCCGCAGCCAGACCTGGGCCGCGTCGTTCGCCAGGCGCGTCACGCGCTCCGGCTCATCCACCAACGCGGTGAGGAACGGCTGCGAGCCGAGCATCGCGGACAAAATGTCGGTCGGACCACGCAGGTGGCTCATGCTGACGGGATAGCGGCCCCCGGCGTGTTCGACCACCGCCGCCTGCACCGCCAGGAGCCGGCGGAACCACGGATTATCGGCGTCGAAGTGAATTTCCTGTGCGCGGGCGGTCGCGTCGGTCGCCTCCGGCCACAGGCTCTTGCCCTCCGGGACCAGCACCCGGCAGCCGCAGATCGCCTCCAGCCAGGGGATGCCCAGCAGCGGCTCCCCCGGCACGATCATGTCGTCGCCGATGGCCTCCCGCGCCGCGGCCATCTCGTCGTAGATGTGCAGCAGCGGCCGCGGGTCAATGCGCTCCGGCGTCAGCTCGCCCGGGCCGACCATCGCGGCCACCAGTTCGGTGTCCTGGTACGCGCGGTAGAGCGCCACGATCAGCGGCCGGTCGGTCTCGGCGCATGACCAGAACGCGAGGTGGCGGCGGGTGAGGGTGTCCCAGTCGCGGGTGGGGCGACTAGCGATAGGTCGTTCAGGGAGCATGTTGATACCTTAGTAGCAGGCTGCCGGGCATTTCGGCGATCGTCACAGTCATCTCCTTCAGTTCTCGCCCTTTCATCCTGGCCGCGGGCGCGGGCGCATAGCCGTCGCTCAGGCTCACCTCGTATTCTGCTTCCGGTTCGATCTGGCGCAGGCTGATGGTCGCCTTCTCGTATGGGCTGCGGTGGCGGCGGAAGAGCATGGCGACGCCGGCGTCCAGATCGGCGCGATGGAACTGCCACGCGCACCAGTCGTGCTCGGAGACGGTAAGCGGGACGAGCAGGTGGAAGTCGCCCGTGAAGAAGGGCCGGATGCTGCGCCATTCGGCGATGGCCTGGCGGGCGAGATCGTACGAGAACGCCTCATCCCAGATGAAATGGCCGTGCGCCAGCACTTCCTTCGGCGCGACCTCCTGGGGGCTATCCATCGAGAAACGTGCGAGGTCAATCTCGCAACCGATGTTGAAGCCGCCGATCATCTGGCTGCGCACCGCGTAGGGCGAGAAGCTCCAGACGCCGCCCCCGAAGAGTGGCACCCAGCGCGCCAACCCGGCGTTGATGCACTGGTCGCCGACATGCAGACCCAGGCCGTAGGGCAGGCCGATGATGTCGGGGAAGTCGCTGGGCCAGAGCGGCAGCGCACGCGAGATCGTCTCCAGGTCAATCCGCCGGCCGCCGCTGGCGCACACGTCAATCCACAGCCCCGGATGCCGCGCCCGCAACTCATCCCAGAACGCGTACAGCCCGGTGATGTGCTGGATTTCCGCTATCCCGACGCGGTCAGGCGTGTCGGTCGCCTGCCAGTAGCGCAGCGGGTCGAAGTTGAAATCCTGCCGATAGAGATCCACGCCGTTTTCCGTCAGGATTTGCGAGACCCGTTCGGTGATCCAGCGCCGGGCGGTCGCGTTGCCCAGATCCAA
>CAZYHE010000319.1:0-5876 GCA_964647225.1 uncultured Anaerolineales bacterium | reverse complement strand
GCCCGCGGGCACGATGCCGGTGCCAAAGCTCATGTAGTTGCTGTTAATGAACGAGCAGGCATTGCCCGCGCCATCCACCACGCAGAAATAGACTGTGTCGGACGAGGCGACGGGCGCGCCACGGCGTTGATCGAGGGTGGCGCGTTTGGGATTGATCAGCTTGCGACGCTGAGTGGCGTAATCCTTCGACAGGAGCTGGGAAATTGGTACATTGGTAGATTGGGGGTCGGCGATGTACCAACGGGCATCGGCGAAGGCCAGGCGCATTGCCTCGATCTCCAGGTGCAGGCGCTCCGGCCCCAGCGGATCGAAACCGCGCCCTGAGCATCCTGAGCGACAGTCGAAGGACGAAGGGCCGGTCAGATCGAACCCTTCCAGCAGGTTGAGCGCCAGCAGCGCGGTCAACCCCTGGCCGTTCGGCGGGCATTCCCACACGCGCAGGCCCTTGTCCTGAGCAACGCCGAAGGGGTGATAGGTGACGCTGATCGGCTCGTCCCATGTGCTGTGATGGCCGGCCAGATCTTCGATGGTCAGGCAGCCGCCGGCGCTTTGCACCGTCTCGGCGATGGCCGCCGCGATCTCGCCTCGGTAAAACGCGTCCTTGCCGCCCGCGGCGACGGTGCGCAGCGTGCCGGCCAGACCGGGGTTGCGAAACACTTCCCCCGGCCGCGGCCCGCGGCCCGCGATCGTCAGCTCTTGCCCGCCGGGCGCGCTCCGCAGTTGGCGCTCGGCCCCGCGCGCCCAGTGATACGCGGTGATCGGTGCGACCGGGAAGCCTTCCTCGGCCAGGCGGATCGCGGGGGCCAAGATCTGCGAGAGCGGCAGCTTGCCATAACGCTCGACGATATCGCACCACCCCGCGCACGCGCCGGGCACGGTGATCGTGTAGGGGTGATACGGCGGTAGGCTCACGCCGAAGCCCTCTTGCTGAAGGCGCGTCAGGGTGAGGCCGGCCGGCGCGCGGCCCGATCCGTTGAGCGCCGTCACCTGTCCCGTGGCCGCCTCAAAGTACAGGGCGAAGCAGTCGCCGCCGATGCCGGTTGAGCCTGGCTCGGTGACGTTCAGCGCGGCGGCGGTGGCGACGGCGGCATCGGCGGCTGTGCCGCCCGCGGCCAAGATCTCCAACCCGGCGGCCACGGCCAGGGGTTGTGAAGCGGCGACCATGCCGCGCCGGCCATAGACCGGCGAGCGGCGGGAGTTGAAAGCGAGATCAGGCATGGGATATCAAACCTCGGGTGCGTGGCGACTCAAATACGGCAGGCGGAGTTGAAGCAGATCGAGCGCGGCCAGCGGGATGAAAGGCGCCTCCCACACGAAGTATTGGCGGAAGAGCACCGAACTGAAATCCACGAATACGGCCATCACCAGCAGCGTCGCAAGCCAGCGGCCGATATGGCGTTGCCAGGCGAGCGCGAACACCAGGAGCATCAGGGCGATCATGGGCGCTTTCGCCAGCAGGCCGACCCAACCGATCATCGCGTCGAACGAGGCCACATTGAAGTGATCGGCGGGGTTGCGGAGGGCGTCGAAAACCACCGAAATCACAAGCGCTTCGGGGTTCCAGATCAAGAAGGGCAGCGATGTGAGCACGGGGATACTGGCGATGAGCGCGCCGGCGATCAAGGTGGCCTTGAGCTTGCCCTGCGCGGTCTCGCGCCAGATCCAGATGAGATAGAGGGGGACCAGGAAGATCCCGATTTGTTTAACGCCGATGGAGAGGCTGAGCAGCAACAGTGACAGGTATCTGCGCCGCGGAAACAACGCCACCGAGATGATGAGCGGCAGGATCGCCAGGAAGTCAATCTGTGCGATGCGCGTCACATGCAGCGTCCAGCGATTGAACAGCCAAAAGGCCAGCCCGAAGAGCGCCAACGGCCATATCTTACGCCGGAATGGCAGATAGAACAGGACACCGGCAATCCCCAGATTGGCCAGCAGGAAAATGACGCGCCAGAACGCAATCCATTCTTCGTAGGTATCCAGGCCGGCGACGATGGTCAGATAGGAGCCGTAGTAGAAGACCGGGAAATAGGTGGCATACTTGTCGTTGTCGCGCAAGTTGCCGGTCAACACGCGCGCATAAGGGTTCTCACCCTTTTGCAGGCGTTGGCCTTCCACCCAGCCGTAATAAACATCCTCCCCCCGGGTCGGCAGCCGCCAGAGGCGCGTATGCGCGGCGACGCCGCCCAGCAAGAGGACCAAAAAACAGATCAGCGCAACGGTACGCCAATAGGATCTGTTCATAATGGTTGAGTCCCTCGGCTCCACGAGATATGCGACGGATGCACGCTACGGGCGGCGCGCGACGAAAATCAACTCACCGGGATATTTCGACCCATACGGCGACCTGTCATAGCCGGCATAGAGCGCCTCGACGGCGAAGCCACAACGCACGAGCAGGTGCTCGGCCTCGAAGCGAAAGAGGTAGCGCATCGGGAAACTATGCACCAGCCGCTCCCGCCGCCCGTCGCCATGCGTCACGTAATAGATCAGCTCGACATCCTGAACCTGGTCGAAGTAGTCGCGCCGCGTGATCCGGGCGCGGCGGCAGACACGCCGGCCATCGGGCATGGCGAACTCCGGCACATCGTCCCACTCCTCCAGGCGCTCCGGCGCGGCCAGATACGGGATGGATGGGTTGAAGAGATCGAGGATCAGCCGGCCGCCCGGTGCCAGGTGGTGGTAGATCGCGCCCAGGCAAGCCATCTGATCCTCGACCGTGGTCAAGTGCTGGAAAGGTCGGAACGGGATGGTCGCCAGCGCGAATTCGCGGCCGAGGTCGAAGTCGCGCATGTCCCCTTCGACCAGACGGGCGCGGGCCTGAACCTCCGGCGGTTCCTGGGCCAGGTTAGCCCGGCAGACAGCCAGCATGTGCGAAGAAAGATCCAGCCCCACGATCTCGACGCCGGCCTGCGCGGTGGGAATCAGCACGCGACCGGTGCCGCAGCCCACCTCTAACACCGGGCCGCGCGATTCCTGGGCCATCTCGATGAAGAAAGTGATGTCCCCGCGCGCGCGGTAGGAGATAAGTTGGTCATAGAACTCGGCCGTAAAACCGTATTCGGCGTAGCCGCCCGCGCGATCCATGGCGCCTCCCGTCTGTGTACTGGATACCTCGTGTGGTGAGTCACTGCCCCGCATCATAACATCTCTCGCGCTTGACGGCAACTCCGCCGCCAGGAATTCCAAACGCGAAGGCGTGCTTTACCTGGCGGTTTTGACTAATCGGCGAAGTCGGTGCATGATATACCCGCCGGAGAAATGCGAGCGGTCTGATCCAGACCGGGACACACCAGGACAGACAGGAGGAAATCATGCGTGGCCTACTTAGCATCACGTGGTTGATCGGCGCGGCGCTGCTGGTCGCATGTGCGGCCGCGCCGCCGACGGCCAGTGTGACGCCGTCGTGGACGCCACGACCGCCTTCACCGCCACCGACCGTGCCCGGAACTGCGGGGCATGCTATTGTTCGGGCAACCGAAACGCGGCCCGCGCCCACTGCGGCGCCGCCCTCTATGACTGCGACGCCACCGCCCACGATCGCGCCGCCTACCCCGCGGCCCGCCATCGCGCCGGGCGACTATATCATCGGCGAGCGCGACTTCATCCTCCGGCTGAACGCAGACGGCGGCGCACTGCTCGGCGTCCCGACGACCGCCCGATCTGAGTTCTCGGCCGCCTGGCGCGGAACCTGGCGCACACTCGGCGCGGTGGGCGAGGCGCGTTTTACTGAGACCGCCGACCGCAACCCGATGATCTACCCGGCCGCCATCCACTTCACGCTCGCAGGTCAACAAGCCACGGTTGAGCAGTACGGCGTCAATGACGTCTTCTACGACCGGGATGACCTGGATCACACCCTGGGCAGCGGGCAACGCCATCCGCTGGTCAAGCTGCTGAACCAACTTCTCTCCCAAATCCATTACCTGAACTACGCCTACCCGGTCAAGGATGACGACCTCTACTCCGAATTCGTCCGTCGTGCGGTGGTGAACTTCCAGGAGGTGGAAGGATTGACGTCGGATGGCGTGGCGGATCAGCGCACCTGGCTGCAACTCCTTTCCGCGAACCTCCAGGCAAAGGTCACGCGCACCGATAACCAAATCGTCATCAGCCTGGATGTCGTCAACGTGCGGGCGGGGCCGGGGACGAACTATCCGGCCATTGACCGGCGCTACAAAGGCGAGGCGCTCGACGTGGTCGGCAAGGTGAGCGGCGCGGCCGCAGAAACCACCTGGTTCGAGATTTGCTGCGTGGATCGCGAGTTGGGCTGGCTGCGCAGCGATACGGGGCAGTTCCAGGGCGTCGCCAGTTCGGTGCCCGAAGCGCCGGCCGGCCGGATTCCGCCCGCGCCGACCGCCGCGCCCGCGCAGACCTCCTCCTGGGCGCGCCGCGGGCAGGCGTTGTTGGAAAAGCTGCCCGACCGCACGGCCGATGGCAAGCCGGTCGTCTACCTCTCGTTCGACGATGGGCCGAACTCGGCCGGGCCTGGCGGCGGCTACACCCAGCAGATGCTCGACCTGCTCAAGCGCAGCGGCGGTCACGTCACCTTCTTCAACGTCGGCGCCAGCGTCAGCGCCTGGCCGCAACTCGTGCGCGCGGCCGCGTCGAGCCAGCACTACATCGCCAACCATACCTGGGATCACGCCTCGCTGGAGGGGATGACCAAAGAACAGTTCCTCGATGAGGTCGAGCGCACCCGGCAGGCCATCCTGAAGGCCGCAGGCGACCTCTTCACCCTGGACAAAGATGTGCATTATCTCCGGCCGCCCTACGGCGCGACCGACGCCAACACGCGGCGTTTTGCGGCCGAGTTGGGCTACGCGGTGGTGATGTGGGACGTGGATCCGCAGGATTGGCGCCGGCCCGGCGTGCAAGAGATCGCCGACCATGTCTTGTCGCACGTCTTCCCCGGCGCGATCGTGCTGATGCATGATGGCGGCGGCGACCGCAGTCAGAGCGTCGCCGCGCTGGAGATCATCCTGCGTGAACTGAGCGCACAGGGCTACGTGTTCTACACCATCTACGGCAACTGAGCGCGCCGTGCAACTCGTCGCCGACCTGCACATCCACTCGCACTTCTCGCGCGCCACCAGCCCGAACCTGACCTTCGAGCACCTGGCGCGCTGGGCGCAGCTCAAGGGCATCCACGTCGTCGGCACGGGCGACATTGCGCACCCCGGCTGGCTGGCGGAGATGCGGGAAAAGCTCGTGCCCGCCGAAGATGGGCTGTTCCGGCTGCGCGATGACCTGGCTGCCGCGGTCGAAGCCGACGTGCCACCCGCGTGCCGCGGCCCGGTGCGCTTCATCATCGGCGGTGAGATCAGCAACATCTACAAGCGCGGGGATAAGACGCGGAAGGTCCACAATATCGTCTTCGCGCCGTCGTTCGACGCGGTAGAAAAGCTCCAAGCCCGGCTGGAGCGCATCGGCAACATCCGCTCCGACGGCCGGCCGATCCTGGGGCTGGACTCACGCGACCTGCTGGAGATCGTGCTGGCGACCGACCCCGGCTGTCACCTGATCCCCGCGCACATCTGGACGCCGTGGTTCTCGCTGCTTGGCTCCAAGTCGGGCTTCGACTCGGTGGCGGAATGCTACGCCGACCTGACGCGACACATCTTTGCGCTGGAGACCGGCCTGTCGTCTGACCCACCGATGAACTGGCGCGTGTCGGCGCTGGACCGCTACGCCCTGGTCTCCAACTCGGACGCGCACTCGCCGGAGAAGCTGGGCCGCGAGGCGAACCTGTTCGACTGTGAACTGGTATATGGTGCGCTGTTTGAGGCGCTCAAATCTACTCAGCCCCGAAGAAGTTCCGAAAACCCTTCGGGTCTCGCTGCCTTCCTCGGCACCCTCGAATTCTTCCCCGAAGA
>CAZYHE010000318.1:0-5887 GCA_964647225.1 uncultured Anaerolineales bacterium | reverse complement strand
CCCACCACCTGCCCGGCCTCGATCACGACGGCCGCGTTCGCCGATCCGGCGTGCCACAGGCGCTCGCTGATCTCCGCCAATGAATCGGCCGGGGCGAGGCGCAGGACATCACGGTGCATCCACTGCCCCACCCGCGCCGCCGGGCCGGCCTTACGCAAAGCTCGCAGCAATTCGGCGCGGGTGGTGAGGCCGGCCAGCCGGCCGCCGTCCACGACGACGAACGTGGTCTGCGCCGAGATCAGCCCCTGGGCAGCGGCGTCACCGAGGGTCTGCAACGGGTGCAGGCGCAGGCCCACCGGCTGCATGACCTGCCCGACGCGCAGACCTTGCAGGTTGACCCGTGCGCGCACCTGCTCGCGCTCCTGCCAGGCGCCGAAAAAGACAAAGACCGCGATCGCGGCCAGGAAGATGTTGCTGTCCAGGAGCGCCAGCGCGCCCAAGAGCAGCGCGAAGATTTGCCCGACATACGCGGCGATCGTCGTGGCGCGGCGATAGGACATGACGGCGGCCAGCAGCGCGCGCAGCATCCGGCCGCCATCCAGCGGGAACGCGGGGATCAGGTTGAAGACCGCCAGGAGCACGTTGTTGGCGATCAACAGCAAGAGGAGCGTTTCCCAGCTCATGCCCGGCACGAGGCCGCGAAACAGCCACGGTGATGCGATCAGCGCCAGGATCTCGCCGGGACCGAGCCAGGCAACCGCGGCCAGGCTCAGCAGGATGGCGAGCAGGATGTTCGTCGCCGGGCCGGCCGCGGTCATCACGAACTCCTGATAGGGGCGCTCCGGCATCTTGGCGATGCGCGCCAGCCCGCCGAGGGGCCAGAGGGTGATGTCGGCCACATGTACGCCGAAAAGTTGCGCCACCAGGCTGTGCCCCAGTTCGTGCAGCAGCACGCAGAGAAACAGCAGCAGCACCAGGGCCACCATGAACGCGACCCCCTGCGCCCAATCGGCGCGGTTGGCCGTGAACCCGCTGTAGGCCGCCCAGGCCACCACCAGCAGGAAGGTGATGTGGATGCGGATGGGGATGCCGTTCACTGAAAAGAGTTTGAGAGACCAAACCATTAGACGCCTCTGGGCTTCGCCTCCGCATCGCGGTCACGGCGATTGAGAAATGGCAGCAGGCCGCGCAGACCGAGCCGCCGGCCGGGCGGCCGGTTTGAACCGGACGCGGGCGGTTCATCGGCCGGCTGACGGTTTAACCCGCCGGACGGCGGCGCGGGCGGTTCTTCCTCCCAATGGAACTGGAGCGCGACCATCCGCCGGTAGAGGCCGTTTTCGCGGGCCAGCAGCGCGGCGTGCGTGCCCTGCTCCACGATCCTGCCGCCCTCCAACACGACGATCCGGTCGGCGTTCATCACGGTGCTCAGCCGGTGCGCAATCACGAAGGTCGTCCGCTGGCGCATGAGCCGATCCAGCGCCTCTTGCACCGCCTGCTCCGATTCGGTATCCAGCGACGAGGTCGCTTCGTCCAGGATCAGGATGCGCGGGTTCTTCAGGATGGCGCGGGCGATGGCGACGCGCTGGCGTTGGCCGCCGCTCAGCTTGACCCCGCGCTCGCCGACCAGCGTGTCGTACCCCTGGGCCAACGCCATGATGAAGTCGTGCGCGTTCGCGGCCCGCGCCGCCGCCTCGATCTCTTCCTGGGTGGCGTCCAGCTTGCCATACCGGATGTTGTCGCGCACGCTGCCGCTGAAGAGCGCGGTCTCCTGCGGCACGATGCCGATCTGCTCGCGCAGGCTGCGCATCTGCACATGGCGGATGTCGCGGCCGTCAATGGTGACGCGGCCGGCGGTCGGGTCATAGAAGCGCGGGATCAGGTTCGCCAGGGTGGTTTTCCCCGCGCCGCTCGGCCCCACCAGGGCCACGATCTGGCCGGGCGCCGCGACCAGGTTGATCTCCTGGAGCACGACGCGGGCCTCGGTGTGGTCGCCGTAGTCGAACGCGACATCCTCGAAGCAGACCTCGCCGGTGATGGGCGGCAAGGGCTGCGCATCGGGATCGTCACGCATCTCCGGCGGGGTGTCCAGCAGGTCGAAGATCCGGTCGCTGGCGCCGATGGCCTGCTGGAATTGGCTGTAGAGCGCGGTGAAGATGCCGATCGGCGACGCCACCATGATCGTGTAAAGCAGAAATGCCACCAACTGCCCCGGCGTCAGCTCGCCGGCGATCACCAACCGGCCGCCCACCCAGAGCACGATCGCGATGGCGGAGAAGGCCAGAAAGCCGATGATCGGGGTGACGATCGCGCGCACCTTGACCCGCGCCATCGAAGTCTGGTAAAGCTGCTCGACCCGGTCGCCGTAGCGCGCCACTTCGTAAGGCTCGCGGGCGAATGATTTGACGATCCGCACCCCGGCCAGCGCTTCCTCGGCTGTGGCGCTCAACTCGGCCAGGTTGTCCTGCACCTGCCGGCTCAGGCGGCGGACGATGCGCCCCAGCACGAGGATGCCGAGGATCGCCAGCGGCACGACCGCCAGGATGACCAGGGTCAACTGCCACGACATGACCAGGATGATGACGATCCCGCCGATCAACACCGCCGTCTGGGACACCAGGTTCAGGATCGTCGAAGTGACCGCTTCCTGGATCATCGCGACATCGTTGCTCAGCCGCGAGGTCAGCTCGCCGACGCGGGTGGCCGCGAAGAAGCGGAGCGGCATCGCGTGCAGGTGCGCGTACAACGCCCCCCGCAGATTGGCGACCACCCGCTCGCCCACGCGGCCGATCAGCCAGGTCTGCCCGAACCCCATGAAGGCCTGGGCGACCGCGATCACGAGCAGCGCGGCGAGCGCCTGGTTCAGGGCGGCGAAGTCCGCCTGCGTCAGGGCCGTGTCCACCAGCCGCTGGACGACCCACGGCAGCGCCAGCCCGATCAGGCTGTTGGCGACCAGCATCGCGCCGGCCACCGCCAGCAGCCGCCAATACGGCTTGACGAAGACCAGCAGCCGCCGGTAGCTCGTGAACACCCCCCGAAAGAATCGGCGGTCGGGCCACGAGCCTCCGGTGCGTTGGGGCGCTGCGGCTGAGTGGAACATCAAAAAGTGTCTTTACGAGCCGAACGACGTGCGCACGTCGGTGGGGTCGGCCGCGGCGGTCTTCTTCTCGAACCGCGACGTGGCAATCAACTTCTTGAGCTGCGCCTCGTAGCCCGCGGCGTCGAGCGGCAGATCCACGGCGCGGCCCAGGAAGGTGGAGTAGAGCATCGCGTTGGCAAGCTCCAGCGAATGGATCCCCTCTTCGGCCCGCGCGATCAGGGGCGCGCCGTCGAGGATCGCATCCACGAAGTTTTGGGTGATGCCGGCGTGCTGCGGGCCATTACCGGCCGGCGTTGGGATATCCACGTTCCACACATCGGGCCGACCAAAGGTGCCCTTGCTCGTCCGCTAGAATTCGCCCACCGGCATCTCCGTGCGGGTGAAGCTGATCTTGCCCCCCTCCAGCACCACCTTGCCGCGGTCGCCGGCGATCTCCAGCCGGTTGGTGCCCGGTGCTTCACCGGTCGTGGTGATGAAGACGCCCGTCGCGCCGTTCGGATACTCGAAGTAGGCGGTCACATCGTCGTCCACCTCGATGTCGTGATACTTGCCGAACCGGCAGAACGCCAGCATCTTGACCGGCACCCCGCAGATCCACTGGAGCAGATCCAGGTTGTGCGGGCACTGGTTGAGCAGCACGCCGCCGCCTTCACCGCGCCAGGTGGCGCGCCAGCCGCCCGATGCGTAGTAGGCGCCGGGCCGGAACCAATCGGTGATCGTCCACTGCACGCGGCGGATTTCCCCCACCTCGCCCGACGCGATCAGGCGCTTGGTCTTGATGTATTTCGGATCGGTGCGCTGATTGAACATGGCCGCAAAGATCACCTTCGGGTCGGTGTGCGCGGCGATGAGCCGCTGCGCATCGGCGACATGCACCGAGATCGGCTTCTCGACGAGCACATGCACGCCGTGCTGCAGGGCGTCAATCCCGATGGTCGTGTGGTCGTAGTGCGGCGTGGCGACGAGCACGGCGTCCACCTCACCGGACCGGATCATCTCCTCGCTGCTGGTGAAGGTTTTCAGGTGCGCATAGGGCGCCAGCCGTTCGGGCAAGATATCACAGACCGCCGTCACCGAGGCGCGCTTGATCTTGCCTTCGTTGAACAGGGCCACATGATAGCCGCCCTGGATGCCGAGACCGATGATGCCCATTCTTACGTGATTCATGATGGTTCCTCTCTTGAGAGTAGTGAGCAAAACGCTTGCCCCTGGACTGTAGCGCATTCGGGGATGGCTGTCAAAGTGGCGAATCTACTCTTTGGCCGGCCCGTCTGCTGTGAGCGGATAGGTCTGCAAGACCTGTTCGATGCGTTCCTTGAGCAACACCTCATTGGGCCGGCGGCGGCCCAGGCTGCGCAGCGCGGCCAGCATCGCGGCGGTGAGTTGCTCGGTCATCTGTTTCAAAGCCGCGGGGCTGACCCGTTCGCCGCGCTCGAACCAGACCGACGCGGCATAGCCCATGACGACCGTGGTGGAGCTGGCGATGGCGGCCGAGAGCAGCCAGCCCGGCACGCCGCCGAGCTTGCTCAACTCCTGGAATAATGTGCGGCCAGCCAGACCCAGCCCGAAGGTCGCCACCAACTCCTTTGCCAGCGACAAGGTGATCGGCCGGCCGTGGATGCGGCCAATTCCGACGACCATGACGGCTTGGGTCGTGACCAGCGGGACGAAGTCAATGATCGGAATCGGGGTCAGCGCGATCACCGCGGACAGCCCGGCCGCCGTGATGATCGAGCGCGAGGCGAGTTTCCCGCGGTAGGCCGGCATGGCGTTGCCCAACGCGACCACCAGGGCCGGTTCGGAGACCGCGATCGCCATCAGCACCCGGCCGACGTTGATGCCGTACTTGGCCGAGATCGGGATCACCTGCTCCGGCTTGAGGCCGAGATTCGACGCGACCCCCTGAATCACCGCTTCCAGATCGCGCTTTGCGAGATCGCTTTTGTTGAGGACGACGACGTGCGGCTTGTTCAGCGCGGCAAGCTCTTCGAAGACCTCCAACTCGTTGCGCTTGATCCCCTGAATGGTGTCGAACAGGATGATCAGGAAATCGGCCGTGCGCGCGGCGTCGAGGGCGCGCTGGCGCTCGACCGCGCCGATCGGCCCGACCGCATCTGCGCCGGGGGTGTCCACGACGGTGAAGAGGCCGGCCTCGGCCTCCTGGATGACGCGCGTAGTGCCCGGCACCGGGCTGACCGCGGCGGCGGCCTGTTTTTCCTGGATGAACTGATTGTACAGGGTGGACTTGCCGACATTGGCCGGGCCGACGATGGCGACTTTGTGTTTGCGACCGAACGCGGTCTTGACGTGCGTGGACGCCATCCCGAACAACAGCCGCAGCAGTTGCCGATCGGACGGGACCCCGCGCACGATGGATTGCAGCGCCTCCTGCTCTTCAGACGACAGGCCGGCCCACACGTCGCGCAACTGGCGCTGGGTTTCGAGGGGCAATGTCTTCACGACTTCATTGATTGATGGTTGCATGATCACCTGTTTGAACGATCTCGCAAATTATGCCTTCGGTTGCCTGTCCCAGCCCGACTCTAATGCTTCGGGGTCATAATCGCCCCACTTGACATCCACCGTCAGCGCCAGGCGCACCGCGTCCGCCAGGTTGGCCTTGCTGACCGCCTCCTGGATGGCCGCCTCGCGGGCCGCAGCCAGATCGGGGGCTGGCGGTCGTTCGCTGCGCGCCGCCGACAGGATGCGCACCGCGACTGCACCGGCGAGCGCATAGGGCACGGTCGCGCCCACCGGCTGGCCGAGGATCGCCCGCGCCAAGGGCGTACCCGCGCCCAGAAAGCCCGCGGCAAAATCGGCCTGCTTGTCGGCCACGATGTCGAACGCCAT
>CAZYHE010000317.1:2620-5909 GCA_964647225.1 uncultured Anaerolineales bacterium | reverse complement strand
ATCAGGGATCAGGACGCCCATAGGGCGGGGGGCTGGGGGCCGGGGGCTGGGGCGCTTAAGAAGTTACTTCAGGCACTGACATCGCAATGGTTCACCCTGGCCCTGCTGGCTATCGCCGTGCTACTGCCTTTTCTCGTTAACAAGTTCTACCTGGGGCTGCTGATCGAGGTCTTTGTGCTGGCGGTCTTTGCGCTCAGCTATAACCTGCTCCTGGGCTACATCGGCATCATTTCGTTCGGTCACGCCATGTTCTTCGGCGCCGGCGCCTATGTTGTCGGGCTGACCCTGGTGAGAATTCCCTGGAAGAGCATCACGCAGAGTCTCGGCCTCCCGCCTACGGGTCTCTTCATGGACGTCGTGCCGCTGCTGGTGATCCTGGTGGGCGTCGTGCTGGTAACCACGCTGCTGGGCGTGCTGATCGGAATCGTCACACTGCGGGTGCGCGGGGTCTACTTCGCCATGGTCACGCTGGCCTTCGCCGAGGTGCTGGCGATCCTGGCGGCATCGAGCGAGCTGCGAGCGTTCACCGGCGGCGATGAGGGGTTGCACGATCTGCCGGTGCCCATGTGGATCAGCCCCACCCAACAGCGCGTGCTCTTCTACTATCTGACGCTGCTCTTCCTGGTAGCAATGTATCTGCTGGTCCGCCGCATCGTCAACTCGCACACCGGCCGGGTGCTGATCGCGATCCGCGAGAACGAGGGCCGGGTTGCTTCCATCGGCTACAATCCGTTCATCTTCAAGTTGATCGGCATCGTCGCCGCGGGCATCATCGCGGGGCTGGCGGGCGCCATCCATGCGCTCTACCTGCGCAACCTGACGCCCGAAACCGCGCTGGGCCTCGGCAAGACCATTGATGCCCTGCTGATGACCATCATCGGCGGCGTAGGCACGCTCTTCGGCCCGATCGTCGGCGCGGTCGTCAACCGGCTGCTGGGCAACTTCCTGGCCGATCAGCCCCTCTTTCGCAATACGTGGCAGCTCATCCTCGGCATCGGCTACATCCTGCTGGTGCTTTTCTTCCCCTACGGCATCGTCGGCACCTGGCAGTTGCGGCGCAACGATCTCCGTGCGGGGTGGCGGCGGTTGCTGCAATCGTTCAATACGCGTGGGCCGGGGTGAAACGACCGGCGTGTCGCTCAAGGGCCTCGGCGCGCCGGGGTGAGCAGGAGCGGCCCCAGCCGATCAATCAGCCAGCCGAAGACCGGTTCGACCCAGCGGGTCAAGCCCAACCAGCCGGGCACGTGTACCACGCGCTGCGGCCGGCGCAATAGCGCGATGACGCGCGCCGCGACCTGCTCCGGGCTGATGGCGAAGCGCTCGGCAGGGATGCGCCGGCCGCCGGATTGGTCGGCTGCGTGATTGAAGAACTCGGTTTGCACCGGGCCGGGTCGCACCAGGCTGATCTTCACCGCGCCGTTGCGCAGCTCCCGATGCAGCGCGGTGGTGAAATTATCCACGAACGACTTGGTGGCGCTGTAGAGCGCCGTGCCCTGCTCGGGCAGGCTGCCGGAGATGGAACTGATGTTGACGATATGGCCGCGGCCGCGGGCCTGCATGTCGTGCAACACCAGCAGGGTCAGGTGGGCGAGCGCCGTCATGTTGGTCTGGATCATCTCGCGCGCCACGGCCCAGGGCATTTCGCTGCCGAACCCATACCAGCCAAACCCGGCGCTGTTCACCAGGATGTCAATGCCGCCCTCGGCAAAATCACGCGCCCGCGCGAGCACGGCCACCCGCTCCGTTTCGTCGGCCAGGTTTGCCACGATCACTTCCGCCGCCCCACCGTCCCGGCGGATTTCATCCGCCAGCAGCTCCAGGCGCTCGGCGCGGCGGGCGACCAGCAACACCTGCGCGCCCCGCTGCGCAAGCTGCCGCGCGATGGCCGCGCCGATCCCGCTCGACGCACCGGTCACCAGCGCCGTCTGCCCGGTCCACGCCAGCCCACCCGACCGGAGACCGCGCGATTCGGCCTGATGGCGCCGCCAATGCGGGGATTGCGCCAGGAGCGCGCGCCGCACCGACCGCTTGAAGATGCGCACGAATGGTCGCCGCCACCCGATCGCCTGCTGCATGTCCCGCAGGTAGTCGTCGAGCGTGCGCGTCTGATAGTGCAGCAAGGCCTGGCTTTCCGCAGTATCGAGCCAGTCGGTGGCGAAAGCGGTCGTTGCAAACGCCTCCTTCGGGAGCATCTCCAGCCCCAGCGCGGCCATGATGCGCGCCGCGATGTCGCTGAACACATGCTGGCAGCGCGGGCCGCCCCCGATCAGCAACGTCTTGCCCCAGATTTGTTCGCTGCGCACGGCATTCGCCAACGCCAGTCCGACATCCCGCGTGTGAACATATTCCATGCGGTTATCCAACGGCACATCGAACATGCCGGGGTCGAGCTTCAGGGCGATGGGCAGCGTCGCCGCCAGGCGCAGGATAGCCCAGCGCAGGCTCGAGGCGCGGATCATCTCTTCGCACGCCACCTTGTGCCGGGCGTAATGCTCGATCGGTTGCGGAGGATCTGCGGCGGTGCGCGGGGGCGGCAGGCCTTGCGTGCGGCCATAAACGTGCAGCGAGGAGGTGAAGATCAGGCTGGGCGGCTGTGGTTGCGCCTGCAACGCCTCGATCAGGCGGCGCGTCCCGCCCACATTGACCGCCTCGGCCAAATCGGGTCGCAGTTCTGATTCGATGCCGGTGTGCGACATCTTGGGGATGATGAAGGCGACGTGGAGCACGACATCCACGCCCGTGACAGCGGCAGATACATCAGTCGGGTTGCGCAGGTCGCCCCACGCCACTTCGATGCGTTCGCCGTACTGCCTGGCCCGCCGTTCGTTGGCCGGCGTGGGCAGGTCGAAGCAGCGCACCGCGTGCCCCTGGCGCAGCAACTCGTCCAGCGTGCTGATACCGACATTCCCGAACGCGCCCGTAAGTAAAACTTTCATGGAACACCCTTTCCGAAAAAGAATCTGGAACAAGAACTGGGGCGCAATCGGTTGTGACCATTGTCGGGCAGAAACCGGGATTTGTCAACACGCGCCAGGCCGTCAGGCCGTCACCCATCCACAACCACCGTCTGCCGCGCGACCTGTGGATCGGTGAAGACGTCCTGCACATCCACCGCCTTGGTGGAGAAACTCCAGATCACAGCCCCCGCTGGCCCGGCCTGGAACCAGTGCGGCGTGTTCGGCTCAAACGTGAGCTGATCGCCAGGGCGCAGGATGGTTTCGTGCCACATCGTGTAGGTGTGCTGGCGGTGGGCAGGCGGACGCCCCTGCGGTTCCGGCGTCGGCGCACC
>CAZYHE010000317.1:0-2520 GCA_964647225.1 uncultured Anaerolineales bacterium | reverse complement strand
AGTTGCCGCGCCTCGGCGGGCGTGGCCGGCTCGCGGCCGAGTTCACGCGCGATGCGCACCAGCCGCTCGATCAACTGCGCGTTGCCCGATGCAAGCTCACCGGGACGGTAGAACGGGTTGTCCTCGAACCCCGCGCGGACGTGCCCGCCCATGTTCAGCGCCAGGACCGACATGCGCAGATCGCTGCCGCCGTGCCCCACCACACCCCAGAGCGACCCGGCCGGGATCGTCTCGCTGAGGAAGAGTAGATTCTTGGGC
This sequence comes from uncultured Anaerolineales bacterium, assembly GCA_964647225.1. GTDB lineage: Bacteria > Chloroflexota > Anaerolineae > CG2-30-64-16 > CG2-30-64-16 > CAZYHE01. The sequence continues at coordinate 2,262 of CAZYHE010000317.1, read as the reverse complement.
GTTGCCGGCAGCGCACCGCGTTGTCCCAGGACGAAGCCGAACAGCAGCGGCGGCGCGACCCAGCCCTGCTCGGCGAGCGCGACCGCGTTGGCGATCATGCCCGCCTCGAAGATGGCGATGTCGGGCTTGATGCGCCGGCGCTGCATCTCCTGCGCCCAGTAGGCGATATCTTCGGGGGAATTGACATATACGCCCTTGTCGTAGTTCACCGAGCCTGGATTAAGGGACGCCAGCTCGATGTCGGCCTGGAGCGAGACGCAACGTTCGGCGGCCGTCAGCGTGTTGACCCCGCCGGTCGAGCCTTCGATGACGATATCGCAGCCTGCCCGGATCAGCCGGAGGGTGCGCTCGAACGCCGCGAGATCCATCGTCGGCTGGCCGTGCTCGTCCCACACGTGCAGGTGGACGACATTGGCGCCGGCGTTCGCCGCCCGCACGACCTCCGCCGCGATCCCTTCCGGGGAGAGATCGAGGCCGGGGATGCCTTGGGCGATGTACGGCGGGATGCTCGGCGCGACGGTGATGAGAAGTTTGTCGGTCATGTGTGATCCTGTCTATATCGGGTCACTGCGAGCGTCTTTTGCGAAGCAGTCTCCCCGTGAAGGGGATTGCTTCGGCCCACACGACGGGCCTCGCAATGACTGCGCTGACGAAAACTGGAACACGGACGACGCGGATACCGCGGACTACGCAGACAAGTTTCGGATTCTATCCGCCTCCTCCGCGTCGTCTGCGTAGTCCGCGTCCTATTTTCGAGTTAGAGTTCGGCCAGCCAGCCCTTCCGGCGGTCGGACTGGACGGCATATCGCGCCTCGCTGATCAGCTTGCCGAGGCTGCGCGAGCAGCGGATCGTCGGCCCCGGCGGCGCATAGCGCGTGGGCAGCGGAGTCGGATGGCGATTGAGCATCTCGTTGAAGCACGGCGCGTGGCGTTCGATCAGCGCCCGCTCGGCCGCGTTCAGGTCGTGGCCGACATCGGCAAACGCGGCCGAGCGCGAATCGCGCAGATCGATCGTGAAGCGCAGCGCCGCCGGCCAGTTGCACAGGATGAAGCGTCCCAACATCGAACGACCCTTGAAGCCGTCCAGCACGTGCTGCCATACCCGGTCGAACGCGACGTAGGATTGGCCGACATAGAAAACGACCTCGTCATCGCGGCACAAATACAGGTTGAACGACCGCCACTCCGGCGGGCAGCGCTGCTCGGTGAGCAGGAAGGTTTTGAGCGGCACGGTGATGTGGTCGCCAGCCGTAAGGTTGTCCATCGCTTTACACCCAGCCCCGCTCTTGATACAAATAGTCCTTCTGGATAATCAGCCCGGCGAAGAAGATTTCCTTGTGTCTACAACAGCGCCCGGAACAACTGGCTATACGCCCGTCCCGGATCCCCTTCCCGGATCATCGTTTCCAGGTTCGCCATCCCGATCTTGTCCACCAATTGATCGGCGATCTTGACCGCCTCGATGGAGGTCTGCATCCCCTCGACCATGTCGCCGTCGCGCACGATCACGTCGTAGGAGAACCAGCCGTCCCACCCCAGCCGCCGCAAGTAGAACATCACCTCGATCAGATCCCAGAAGTTGACCGTGCCGGGCATCATGTCCCAGTCCCACTCGCGGGCGTTGTCGTTGAAGTGGACATAGAAGAGCTTGTTCGCCAGCGCGGCCAGGCTGAGCGCCTCGGCCGGCGTCTCCTTCACGACCAGCGCGTGCCCCACATCCATCGTCACGCCGACGTTCGGCAGCCCGACCCGCTCGACCATGTAGAGCGAGCGGCCCATGTCGGAGAGGACGTTGGAATTGCGCGACTCGTTCAGCTTGTACTCCAGGCTGAGGCGAATCTCCGGGCGGTGTTTCGCGCCCTCGCGGATGCACTCCTCCATCCAGCCCCACTGCTTGAGGTAGTCCACCTCGAAGCTGTAGTTGTGACCGTCAATCAGCGGGCAGCAGGAGATCATGTCCGTGCCGAACTCGACCGCCAGATCCATCGCCACCCGCATCTCCTGCACGGCCTGCCGGCGGATTTCGGGGTCGGGGTTGGTGAAGGAGCCGCGCTGCCAGCGCTTCTCCTGCTTGACGTTCAGGTTGACAGCCGAGACCGTCAGCCCGCTCTCCTTGACGATGCGGATCGTCTCCTGCATGTCCTTGAACTCGGACGGGTAGGTGATTTCGATCCCGTCGGCGTTGGTCACTTTCCGGGCCAGTTCCAGCCGGCCGATCAGGTCGCGGGCGCTCTGGTATTCGTGGAACCGGTCGGCGACGCG
>CAZYHE010000316.1:0-5915 GCA_964647225.1 uncultured Anaerolineales bacterium | reverse complement strand
CTCCAACTTCTATCACAATGTCTACTGGTATCCGTTTGTCGGCCGTCCGCGCGTGGCCGCCGCACTCGAGACCAAGTGGGGCCGCCTCTTTCAGCGTTACGGTGATGGTCGGGTGGTCATGCCCGGCATGGAACCGCGCACCGCGGCGGTGGCGGCCGCGGCAGCCGCCGCGGCCTTCGGGCTGCTCCTGGCCGGCGGACTCTACCTGCTCGGCAAGCGCCGCGCCGCGTAGTCCAAGCCCGTCATTAGCCGACAGACGTAGCTTAGCCCCTTGTGGGCGTCCCGGCGGGCAGAGCCGCGCTTGCCGACGGGCACAAGGCCCGATACCACGTCAATTTGTCGGGTAATGAGTCGCGCGGCTCACCTCCTTTGGCACCGCAGCCGTTTTTCGCCGGTTGAGCTGGCTTAATCGCCAGTTCAACCGGTTTTTTTGAGTCAAAATTTTCGTGTAGCCAATATACTACAATAAATTATTACTTTTCACTCCTAAACAACAAAAACAACGACTACACGAGTAGCGCAAGATGCCATCTTGCGCTACTTTTTAGCGCGCCACGATTGGCATGAAGATGCTGAAACGGGGGAATGGCTCGCGTTCGGCGTGGTAGAGGCGGCGGATGCCGGCCGCATCCAGGCCATCCCAGGTGAGAAGCATTCGCCGCGCCGCGGTGAGGGCGGGGGAGAGGCCGGTGGCTTCGCAACAGTCGGGCACGGCCGGCTCGGCGGCACGCCAGGGGGCGTCGAACGTCACGGGCTTGATGCGGTGGGTGAGGGCGTAGCCATCGGACCAGATGATGTGGACGAATCCGGCCGGGTTGGCCGCCAGGCGCGCCAGCCGGCAGTCCGTCTCGGCCTGGGAGAGATCGGACGGCCTGGCCCAGCCGTTCGGCCGCCGGTCGGCGTGGTAGATGTGGCACGACCCGGCCCGCTCTTCTTCCCAGGCCACGTGACAGGTCCCGCGCGAATCCATGACGAGTTGGGGGGCGAGGGAGTGCGCGTCTGCGCTGTCGGAGATGGACTCGGGGGGATACCAGACGTTGTCGCGGTAGATGCTGCAGAAGATATCATAGACGCCGGTGTCGGCGCGCCGATCGGCCCAGGCGATGAAGATGCGGCCGTCGGGCGCGACCGCAATCGCCGGCGCGATGCCGCGGCCGCTCGGTACCGGGCGGTTCGCCCAGAAGGTCGCGCCGCGCGTGCCGTAGTAGATCGTCGAGTAGCCCGGGGTGGTGTCGGCCCAGGCGGCGTGCAGTGTGCCATCGGTGCCGAGCGCCAGCGCGGGGCGGCTCGATGCGCCGTAGGTCAGCGACGCGTTGACCGGCAGGCTCCAGGCCGCGCCATTCCAGGTCACGTGGTAGATTTCGTAGTTCCGCAAGAACTGGTTGACGTAGAGGCAATGAAGCTGGCCCCCGGCGGTCGCAGCCAGCACGGGCTGCTCGCCGAACGCGACCTGCACCGGCGCGCACCACGCGCCCGCGCTGCGCCAGGCATGATATAAGATGCGGTTGTGGTTCCAGACGAGGTGCGGCGTTTCGCCGATCAGGGCCAGGGCCGGTTCGCGGCTGTCGGCCGGGGCCACGGGGATCGTTTCACCGACCGACCAGGGTGCGCTTGGCGACATAATCTCGCTCCTATTCACGAAAATACCACTTCTTCTTTGCCGCTGAGCTTTTCGTCCACTTTGCGCAGGATCAGATCGAGGTGCGTGGGATCATGGACGAAGTCGAGGCGGTCGGCCGGGACGGTTAAGACCGGGCAGAGGGAGAAGTTTTGCATCCAGCTCTCGTACAGCGTGTTGAGATCGGTCAGGTACTCGGGGGTGATGTTCTGCTCGAAGCTGCGGCCGCGGAGTGCGATGCGCTGCAGCAGGGTCGGCACGGCGGCGCGCAGGTACACCACCAGGTCGGGCGGCGGGAGGAAGCGGACGAGCACGTCATAAAGCTCGCGGTACGTTTGGTAATCGCGCAAGGCGATGTGACCCTGCCGGTAGAGCGCCTGCGCAAAAATCTCGGCGTCTTCGTAGACGCTGCGATCCTGAACCACTGATCCGGGGAAGTCGAGCAGCCGCCGGTGGTGGCGCAGGCGGCGCGAAAGGAAAAATACTTGCGAGTGAAACGCGTAGCGGGGCATGTCGGCGTAGAAGTCGGCCAGGTAGGGGTTGTCTGAGACGGCCTCGTAGAAGGGTTCCCAGCCCAGACGCTGGCTCAGCAGCCCGGTCAGCGTGGATTTGCCGGCCCCGATGTTGCCGGCAATCGCGATAAAACGCTTGGTGGTGGACATTGGCTACCCTCCCAACATACGGGCGCTGAGCTTGTCGAAGCGCCGCCCTTTGGCCCTTCGACAGGCCCTTCGACAGGCTCAGGGCGCGTGGCTCACCGACAGTTTTGCGCTACACTACTACCAGGTGCGCGTCATGTTTTTCGCCATCTTCTGCAGGTACGCGCGCTCCAGGTCAATCTGCGCGTCGTTCGCCATCTTGAGCAGGAAGGCCAGGGCGTCGGCCAATTCCTCCTCAAGATCGGCGCGCGCCGCGGCGATGGCGAGATCGTGCGCCTCCTGGCGGTTGCCGACCTGGCCGCGCGCCTGCTCCTGCCGCCGCCACGCGTGTTTGAGCACCCGGCCGATCTCGCCCACCTCTTCGGTCAGGCAGATGTAATTAAGGTAGAGATCGGCCAGAAAGCCCTTTTCGCGGTCCAGGACGCGGTGGAACTGCTGGAAATCGCCGAGGCGGCGGCCGCGACCATCGGCCGGCAGCGCGCCGGACGACGCTTCGGCCAGGTCGGCCAGCGGCAACTGATAGCCATCCAGCTTCAGAGCCGTCCGCACCCGGGCGATCACTTCGGCGCGCGCCGTCCCGTCGCGGACGATGTCCACGCCATCGGTGTCGAGCGTCAAGACCGGCGCGTCGGTGTATTCGGCGAAGAAGCCGTCATAGGCGCGGCGCAGGTCGTCGAGGTAGTCGCGTGCCATCCGCCGCTCGTAGCTGCGATCCCGGTAGGCGATCCGTTCCAGGAGGGTGTCGGTGGACGCATTCAGATAGATGACCAGCCCCGGGGCCGGAATCTGCTGCCCCAGGATGGCGTGGACGCGCTCGTACATCGCCAGCTCGTCGCCGGCCAGGTTGAGGTGGGCAAAGAGCCAGTCTTTGGCAAACAGATAGTCGCTGACCAGCGGGCTGCGCGCGAGCGTGTTGGTGATGACGCGATGCTGCTGACGGTAGCGGCTCAGCAGGAAGAAGATCTGCGTCTGGAAGGCGTAGCGCGCCCGGTCGGCGTAGAAATCGCCCAGGAAAGGGTTTTCTTCGAAGACTTCGAGCAGGATCTCCGCGGGCAAAATGTCGCCGAGGATGCGCGCCAACGTCGTCTTGCCGACGCCGATCGGGCCTTCGATTGCGATGTAGGCATGATTGGGCACAACGAGGCTCCTTGGGATGCTCAGAACAGCGGCAGGCCCATTATACAACCGGCCTGACCGCCGCCCCAAAAACCCCCCAGTCATAAACTGAAACCTTTGCCCGCGTGGTGCGTATGGATGATTGTGAGGACGGTCAGCGGCATGGATCATGCGGGCGCGGAAACGCAAGAAATCCGTTGGTTGGAGCAGGCCCGGCGCGGCGACCAGGTTGCCTTTGGCCGCCTGGTCGCGGCTTATCAGCGCCCGGTGTACAATCTTGCCTATCGCATGTTGGGCGACGCCGTCGAGGCGGAGGACGCGGCCCAAGAGACCTTCGTCCGCATGTATACCAAGCTGAATACTTACGAGCCGGGGCGGAAGCCCGTGTCGTGGGTGCTGTCCATCGCTTCGCATTACTGTATTGATCGCCTGCGCCGGCGGCGCGTGACGTGGCTGTCGCTGGACGAGGACCCGATCGCGGCGGTGTTGCCCAGCGGCCGGCCGGGGCCTGAGGAGACCGCGCTGCGTCAGGAGGCGCGAACGGAGATCCAGGCGTCGGTCATGCGACTGGCGCCGGGCTACCGGGTACCGCTGATCCTGCGCTACTGGTATGATCTCTCATATGAAGAGATTGCGGACACGATGGGGGTTTCAATACAGGCCGTGAAATCGCGGTTGCATCGCGCTCGGTTGCAGATCGCCGAGCAGACGCCGGCTGTGGCGGAACAACACCGCCGGTTGTTGAGCCAAACGCCACCGGTTGAAACCGGTGTCTGATAAGGTGAAAGTGTGCTAAAGCACACTCGAACGCCGGCTGTAACCGGCTTGGAGCCGGTTTGCACCTTGTCAGCCTGCGGGTTTCAACCCCAGGCGAGGTTGTAGGGTGAGCTATGCACTCAGAATACACGGAACTGATGTCTCTGGCGTTGGATCATGAGGCCGATGCCGCGCAGATGGCCGCCCTGCACGCGCATCTCAAGGGGTGCGCGGGGTGCGCGGCTACCTGGGCGCGCTGGCAGGCGGTGGATGCGCGTTTTCGCGCAGCGCCGATGCTGGATGCGCCACCCCAGTTCGCTGAGCGCGTGTTGGCCCGTCTGGCGACGCGGCGGCGCGGCTGGTCTTGGCGGGGTTGGTTTGGCGCCGGGCTGTTCGTCACCTGGTTGGCGATCGTCGGCGTCATCCTGTTGGCGCTGCTCGCCGGGGTGTGGTGGGGGATCACCCATCCGTTGGAGGCGAGCCTGGCGCTATCGGCCGGCACGCGCCTGTTGAGCAGCGTGCTCTGGCCCGTCCGCAGCGCCGGGGTCATCCTGACGAGCACGGGTCTGTCGTTGCAGGCGGGCGTCGCGGCCTACCTGGGGCTGACGTGTCTGCTGCTCGGCGCTTGGGCGTGGCTGGTGATCCGCACGAACGGATTAAACCGCGAAGACGCGAAGGTCGCAAAGATTTGAGCTTTTTCTTGGCGCTCTTGGCGTCTTTGCGGTTCCTATTCCCTCCTGGAGGTCCATGATGAAACGGAAAATCTGGCAAATCGGGCTTTTGGCCGTGCTCATCCTGGCGCTGGCGGCGCCGGTCGCACTGGCCCAGGACACGACGGGCGACAAGTTGGTGATCGGGCAATCGTTCGTGTTGGCCGAAGGCGAGGAGTTGACCGGCAACCTGGCCGTGCTGGGCGGCTCCGCCACCCTGGAAGAAGGCAGCGTGGTGCGCGGCGATGTGGCCGTGCTCGGCGGCAGCCTGACGGTCGCCGGCGCGGTGGACGGCGACGTGGCCCTCTTCGGCGGCGCGCTCATCCTGAAAGAGACTGCGGTGGTCGGTGGCAATGTGGCAACCTTCGGCGGCACGCTCGCGCGCGATCCGCGTGCGGTCGTGTCCGGCGACGTCTTCACCGGCCCGACGGCGCCCTTCCCGCTGCCGGGCATCCCGGAGGCGCCGGCCGCACCCTGGCCGCCTTCAGCGCCCCGCACAGCACGCGGCGATGGCTTCCTGGGGGTCGTGGGATCCATCGTCTTGTGGCAGCTTGTGACGTTCGGTTGGGTGCTTGGGCTGATCCTGCTCGGCGCCCTCGCGATCTCGATTGCGCCGAAGGCGCTGGAGCGCATGGCGAACCAGGCCGCGGGCGAGCCGCTCGTGAGCTTCGGCGCGGGCCTGCTGACCCTCGTCGCCGGGTTCCTGGCCGGCCTGCTGTTGTTGATCGCCTGCTGCATCGGCCTGCTGGGTTGGCTGGCGCTCGCCATCGCCTGGCTCGCCGGCTGGCTGGTGGTCGGGTTGTGGCTGGGGCAGCGCATTTTGCAGGCCCTCAAGGTGCGCACCGCCACCTCGCTCGGTGAGATCGCGACCGGCCTGGCCGTGATTACGATCCTCTCCCGGCTCCCCTGGTGCATCGGGTTCATGTTCGGGCTGGTCTTCGGCTGCATCGGCCTGGGCGCGGTCGTGATGACCCGCTTCGGGACGCAGCCGGGCGCGGGCGGAAACGCGGAGACCGGGGAACCGGGAAACAAGGAAACCGGGAAACAAGGGGACGC
>CAZYHE010000315.1:3718-5966 GCA_964647225.1 uncultured Anaerolineales bacterium | reverse complement strand
GGAATCCTTCGTTTTCCATATTGACAATCCTGCCCATGCGTGCTAATATAGCGACTGGAGGCTTTGATTGGGACCCCGCAAGGGGAACCGTCACTGCCTTTTTTGTTTCCTAACCCTCCATGCGCTCACCCCGTGGGCGTAGGTCGTCAATGTAGGTGATCCCATAAACCGGCCGCAGCAAATCCTCTTTGAAAGCATCCGGGCGTTGCCCCATGTACCGGAGATCGAAGGCTCGCTGACCAAATGGTTCCATCTCGGGTCGGGTGGGCTGATCCATCCGGTTCAGGCGCAATCCCCAGTTGAGGCTATAGGCGACAATGTCCGCAATTTGCACAGCCGTGGTCAGGTCCGAATGAACAAAGAACGGCTCAGGCACGATGCGCGAGCTGCGTTGGCGCCCCTTGTACGTGTTGAGGAAGTAGAACTCCATCTGGTTCAGCAGCCGCCGGCAAAAGGTGCGCTCAAGTTCGTCGAAGACGATCAATCCCATCTCATCTGACGAAGTATCCTCCAGGTAATAGAAGAAGCGCTCAAAGAGATAGGCATAGTCTTTCCGCAAGAAGTCAACTGTCGGGCGAGGCGCGTTGGGTTCAACCAGCGATGCGAAGACTTTCACGCCGAGCTGCGCTGCCAGGGCGTAGACTTCATTGACGAAAGCAAGCACCGCCTGGCCGTAGGCCGTGAACTCGCTGCGACTGTAGCTGGCGGCCTCCCCAGTGGCCTCTGTCGCCCCTTTCATAAGGAAGCTTCGCACCAGCGCGCGACGTTCATCAATCGGGAATGGTTCGCCCTGGTCGGCCAGCCGGAACACCTTGGCTTTCAGCAGCTTCTTGCCCTTCAACTCAACGCGCGTGGCGCTGAGAAGCGCGCCGAAATGTTCACGTTCAGCCGCGCGAACCCCTTGGATCAGCGACCAAACGTTGCGCTCGCGAATAGCGATGCCTGCAAGCACCTCGTAGGGTGCTTCCACGTGATCCGTGCCGCTTTCGTCAAGAAACAGTAGCATCTTCCCTCCGTCACTCTGCCTGTGCTCACTCGGCCTGGATGAGACTCCGTCTCCAGTGGGAAATGCCGTCTTATCGCCTCACCACGCCCGCGAATCGGGCACATCCAGCCACGCGCCGCCGGCCTGGATCGAAGCCTGGCTGACCAGCCCCGGCAGCGTCATGTCCATCGCCTCGTGGATGCCGATGGGACACGGCGCGGCGTCCACGATGCTGGCGACGAAATCCATGATCTCGAAGTAGTCGCCGCCGCCGTGGCCCGCGGCCAACGCTTCGGGGGGCGGGTTGCGCCACATGGCGGGCAGGTAGTCCGCCTCCAGGCTCGCCAGATCGAGCCAGGTGTGGGCGTCGGGCGCCAGGCCGGCCAACCAGATCTTGTCTCGCTCCCCGAATTGCCGCGTGCGCGCGGATTCGTAGCAGCCCGCCGTGCCCTGGAGTTGATAGTTGGTCATCGCGTGCGGCCGGTTCGAGAGCATATCCACGCGAATCTTGATCAGCGCGCCGCGGACGGTCTTCGCCAGCAGCACGCAGCTATCCTGATTCTCGTACTGCGCGCCGCGCGGGTCGCGGTAGTGATGGCCGCTCCCTTCGCAGCAGACGCGCGCCACCCGGTCATCCCCCAGCCATTGGAGGATCGGGCCGAGGCTGTGCGTGGGGTAGGTGATCCCATCAATCCCGGTCTGCCAGGTGCGCCGCCACGGAGTCTGCTCGTTGAGCGCCTTCAGCTCGTGGATGTACTCCCCCTCGGCGTAGTACAACTCGCCGAACAGCCCGCGCCGCGCCAACTCCTTGACCAGCACGTTCGGTTTCATGTAGGCGTAGTTCTCGGCCATCATGTAGACCGCGCGCGAGCGCCGGGCCGCGGCGACCAACGCCCGGCACTCTTCCACCGTCACCCCAGCCGTGACCTCGCTCAGGACGTGGATCTCTTTCTCCAACGCGGCAATCGCCTGGGGCGCGTGAAACTGCATCGGCGTGCCGATCACAACGGCGTCAATGTCCGACTTCTCCAACATCTCGGCGTAATCGCTGTACGCCTCGACCGCGCCGGTTTTCGCCTGCGCTTCGGCCAGGAGATCGCCGCGCACGTCGCACACCGCATGGATGCGCGTGCGGGGATGCGCGGCGAAGGCGGTCGCGAACGATCCGCCCCGGCTGGCCGCGCCGACCAGGGCGATGTTGAGGCGTTCGAGGGCGGGGGGTTGGCGTGACATGGCGGCAGGCTCCAGGAGGCAGGGGGCAGG
>CAZYHE010000315.1:0-3618 GCA_964647225.1 uncultured Anaerolineales bacterium | reverse complement strand
CGAGGGCGGGGGGTTGGCGTGACATGGCGGCAGGCTCCAGGAGGCAGGGGGCAGGGGGCAGGCGTCAGGAATCAGGAGTCAGCGGACGCCAGGAAACGGAGTTCGTCGGGCGTCAAGCGCAGGTCGGACGCGGCACAGCTTGATCGTATCTGCGCGGCTGTCTGGCAGCCGACGAGCGCATAGACGGGGAAGGGCTGGTTCAACAGATAGGCCAGGGCGATGTCGTTGGCGGGCCGGCCGCGGCGCGCGGCCAATTCCTGCGCACGATCCAACCGGGCGAAGTTCGCGGCGCTGACATAGGTGCGGCTGAAACCGTCCGGCTTGGCATCGGCCTGGCCGCGATAACGATCGCCCTTGCCGGCGAAGAAGCCGGCCGCCTGCGACGAATACGCCATGACGGGGAAGCCGGTGCGCTGATGGTAGGCCAGCGTCGCTGCGTCCATCGAGAGGGTGCCGCCGAACGGCGCCGCGGAGACGTCCGCCACCGCGAGGCTCCAGCCGATCTGCGAGGCGCAGAAACCGGGCCGGCCCCGGCCGGCCGCGTACGCGTTCGCAGCTTCGATCCGCGCCGGCGTCCAGTTCGACGCGCCGAGCGCGGCCAATCGGCCCGCGGCCACCTGCGCGTGCAGCGCGTCCATGATCTCACCGACCGGGATCGCTGGGTCGTCGCGGTGCAGCCAGTAGAGGTCAATCGTCGCGACCCCCAGCGCATCCAGGCTGGCCGTCACGTCCGCGGCGATCTCCTGCGGGGAGAGGCGCGAGATGTGCATGGTCTTCAGATCGGGGTGGCCGCCCTTGGTCGCGACGACGAAGCTCGCCGCCACGCCCCGGCTCTTCAGCCACGCGCCGATCGTCCGCTCGCTGGCCCCCGCGCCGCCCGGCAGCCACGCGGCATAAACGCGGGCCGAGTCCAGGAAGTTCCCGCCCAGCTCGGCGAACAGATCGAGCATGGCGAACGCCTGATCCTGCGGGGTCTTCGTGCCGAATCCGCCTGTGCCCAGGCAGATGACGGAGGGGGTCAAGTCGGTGGCGGGGAGGGCGGTGTAGCGCATGATGATGACTCCTACAGGGTCAAGGGTTTTCCGATGCAGAATCTTCAAGGATAGCCTGAATGGCAGATTCCAGCGGCGGGAGGTCCTTCATGATGACGGCCCAGACGATGTCCAGGTCAATCGCAAAGTAGCGGAATGGCCTCGCGTATCACTTGCGCTCGGATCCGAGGGCGCAGCCCTTTTTCCGTGACCACATCCACATCCATGCCAAGCAGCGTTTGCAAATCATAGAGCAACCCACCGAGGTCGAACAAGCTGCGCCCCGGATCCAGATCCACAAGGATATCTATATCACTGTCTGGCCGTGCGTCGCCGCGTGCGACCGAGCCGAAAACGCGCACGTTGCGCGCGCCATGCCGTGCGGCCGCGCCGAGGATATCACTTCGTCGGGTTTGAAGCAAGGTTTGAGCGTCCATGTCTCAATTATACATGCGATCCAGCCTGAGTCAACCCGCCGCAGAGACTCTGCTTGCTGATCCCACCAACTCCCGCGCCGCCGCCCGGATGCCATCCGGCGTCAACCCGAAGTGTTCAAAGAGCCACGCGGCCGATCCGGTCGGTGCGAAGACGCCGGGAAAGCCCAGGATGCGCATCGGGACAGGGTGCGTCGTCACGACAACCTCAGCCACGGCGCTGCCCAGCCCGCCGAAGGTCGTGTGCTCCTCGACGGTGACGATGCCGGCCGTCTCCTGCGCCGCGGCGATGATCGCGTCACGATCAATCGGCCGCACGGTCGCCATGTTGAGCACGCGCGCCGACACCCCCTCCTGCGCCAGGAGTTCGGCGGCCGCCAGCGCGCGACCGACCATCGTGCCCGCGGCGATGAGCGTCACGTCCGTCCCGTCCCGCAGGCGCGCCGCCCGGCCGATCTCGAAGCGATAGTCTTCGCTGTGGACGGCGGGCACGGGCATCCGGCTGAGGCGGAGGAAGACCGGCCCCCGAAAAGCCGCCGCGACCGCGACTGCCTGGGCTGTCTCGTTCAAGTCGGCGGGAACGATGACGGTCATGCCGGCGATGGCGCGCGTCCAGGCAAGGTCTTCGATGGAGTGGTGCGTCGCGCCCAGCTCGCCGTAGGCCACGCCGCTGCTCATGCCGCACAGTTTGACATTGGCGCGCGAGTCGGCCAGGTCGGCCTTGATCTGCTCCAGCGCCCGGCCGGTGAGGAAGCACGATGCGCCGCAGACGAACGGCAGCTTGCCCGCGTTCGCCAGCCCGGCCGCCACGCCGATCATGTTTTGCTCGGCGATGCCAACGTTGACCAGCCGGTCGGGGAATTCTTTGGCAAAGCGGCCGAGCTTGCTGGAGCTGATCGAGTCGTTGCACACGGCGACGACGCGGCGGTCGGCGCGGGCCAACGCCTCGAGCGTGGCGGCGAACGCGTCGCGGCAATCGCCGAGCGCGCCCGGCGATGACGCCAGCGAATGAATTCGCGGTCTGACATCCCCAAAACCCGTTGAAACGGATTGCGCTGACTCCCGACCCCTGTCCTCTGACCCCTGACTCCCGGCCCCTGACCCCTGACCTCCGGCCCCTGACCCCCGACCCCCGACCCCCGATCCCTGATCCCTGATTCCCAACTCCGCCAACGCCGCCGCCATCTCCGCGTCGTTCAGCGCCCGGTGGTGATGGTGCCACTCCGCCCGATCCTGGATGAGCGAGACCCCCTTGCCCTTGTGCGTGTGCGCGATGATGCCGTTCGGCTTGCCCGGCTCGAACGGAAGCGCCCGGAACGCCTCGAGCAGCGCGGCGTGGTCATGCCCGTCCACCTCGCGCACGGCCCAACCGAAGGCGCGCATCTTGTCGGCCAGCGGTTCCAGCCGGATCGTCTGTTCGGTGGCCGCGCCCTGCTGCAGGCCGTTGCGATCCACGATCCAGGTCAGGTTGTCGAGCCGGAAGTGCGCGGCGGCCATCGCCGCCTCCCAATTGCTGCCCTCTTGCAGTTCGCCGTCGCCGGTGAGGACGAACGTGCGCCAGCCAGCCGCATCCAGCTTCGCGCCCAACGCCGCGCCGACCGCCACCGGCAGCCCGTGACCGAGCGGCCCGGTGCTCGTTTCGATGCCCGGCAGCTTGGTGTTGGCCGGATGCCCGTTCAGGCGTGACCCCGGCTGGGCGAAGGTGGCGAGTTCCTCCGGTGGGAAAAAGCCAGTCTCAGCCAGGACGTTGTACAGCATCCCCGACGCGTGGCCTTTGCTCAAAATGAAACGGTCGCGGTCGGGCCAGTCGGGCCGGGCCGGATCCACATTCAGCACAGCCAGGTAGAGGGTCGTCAGGATGTCGGCGGCCGAGAAGTCGCCGCCGGTGTGGCCCAAGCGGGCGCGATTCAACATCATGAGATCGCGCCGGCGCAGCGCGTTTGCGCGTTCGGCAAGGATGGTTGGCTTGTCTATCATGCAGGAATCCTTTGCTCACGGATGACACGGGTTGCACGGATGAAGAACGGAACGCTTTTTATGATCCGTGTTTTCCGTGTCATCCGTGAGCGATTGTGCTTTACCGTCCCGGCGCGAAGAGCGTGCGCGCCACTGCTGCGCGCCAGCCGGCGTAGAGCGCAGCGCGCCGGTCGGCC
>CAZYHE010000314.1:0-5968 GCA_964647225.1 uncultured Anaerolineales bacterium | reverse complement strand
TCGGTCAGTGTTTGCTCGCCCACCGAGTCAAGGATGAGCCGGCAGGTGTTGAGCGCCACCAGGTCGCCGTACGGCGGCAGGTAGGCATATTCCTGTATCTCAGACGACTGATGCCTGCGGGTCAAGAGCCATTCAATGCGTTTCAGCGCCTGCTCCGCCTGCTTGCGCTCAGTAATGTCGAAGGAGATGCCTCCTGTCGCCACTACCCTACCGTCCGCATCTCTGATGGGAAACTTAGTGGACAGAAACATATGGAGACCATCAGCCAGTGGCGTCGGTTCCTCGAACTGCATCGCCGTTCCGATTCGCGCCACCAGCCGGTCATTCGCACAAGTCGCCTCGGCTTCTTCCGCAGGATGGAAATCGAAGTCCGTTTTTCCCACGATCTGATCTTTCGAGGTGGCGAAGGCTTGCTCGAATGCCAGATTCACATCGGTGATCCGACCCTCAAGATCCTTGACGAAGAACAGGGCCGGCAGATTGTCGAAATAGAGCTTCAGGAGGGCCTGGTTCTGGCGTAGCGCCTCCTCCGCCCGCTTGCGCGCGGTGATGTCGGTGTGCGTTCCCACAATCCGGATGGCTTTTCCATTTTCATCAAAGATAGCCTCGGCTCTCGACAAAATATCCACCCAGTGACCGTCTTTGTGCTTCATCTTGAACTCCATTACAAAGCGGTCAACTTGCTTCGAAATGAGTTTCTTCTGAAGTTCCCATGATTTTTTTACATCCTCCGGATCAGTTGTTGTCTCCCAAACCGAGAAATCATTCGGAAGCTCATGATCCTGATATCCCAGCATTCTCTTCCAACCAGGTGAGTAATAGATACCGTTGGTTACCAGATTCCAGTCAAACAAACCATCGTTTGCGGCCTTCATGGCCAGGGTAAATCGTTCTTCGCTCTCCTTTGATTTCTCCTGGATTCGCTTGCGCTCAGTGATGTCGCGAATGGTGACCAGGGTTCCCCGTCCGGACGCAGATTCAAAGCGTTCTCCGCACAATTCCCCATCAAATACGGAGCCGTCGCTCCGCTTCATCCGGAGCTCGAGATCGTCTACCTTGCGGCCCTGCTGCACCGCGTCCCGGAAGGTCGTAACAGCCATTGGAATCGCGGTCTCGTCCACAAAGGCGGTGAAGTGCTTCCCAGTCATTTCCTCGGGGTCTACCCCGAACAAAGTCACGGCAGCCGGAGAGGCATATGTGATCATGCCCGTTTCATCGGTCAGCGCGATCAATTCAGGCAGTTGTTCGGCAATGGAGCGGAATCTATCTTCGCTTTCACTAAGCTTTTTACCCATTTTCCGGGTTAACCGCAGTTCTTCCTCTAGTTGTTCCGTGCGTTCAGCCACCAGTTTTTCAAGCCGCTGTATCTCCAGTTTTCTGTTATCGCTAGCCGCCTTGATTTTCAGCATGGCTTTCACCTGGGCCGCCAGCTCGTTTTCGTCAACCGGTCTGCTCAGAAACCCTTCGGCGCCAACTTCGAGGGCGCGTACTTTGTCGGCGCTGTTTTCCTTGAGCGCGGTCACAATTACCACGGGAATATCGCACAGGCTTACATCTTCTTTCAGGATTTTGCATACGTCAAAGCCGTCCATGCCGGGCATCAGCATATCGAGCAAAATCACATCAGGGTGATGCGCTTTTGCAAGTTCGATGCCTTCCGGTCCGCTGGTCGCAGTATGAATGCCGAACCCGTCGAATAAATCGGCAAGCAGCGCCCTTAACGATAGCCGGTTATCCTCGAAATCGTTTATGATTAGAATGTTTGTCATTGTATCCTCCAGGGCTTGCTATTCTCCAGTGATGACCTATTGGTATCGCCAGAATACGGCCCCGTCCATTGGAGTTGCACGGTGATCGGCGTGCGCGCCGGTGTTGCCCGCGGTGCGCACGCCGCCATGCCGGTGATCAAGCCGAGGACAAGAAAGATCGCCATCCATCGGGGTGGTTTCACGACGAACCTCCTGGGGGAGCGGCCGATCCAGCAGTGGCACGACTCACCGTGTTCATTATAACATAACGGGTGTATGCAAGAGGGCGGCAACGGATGCAAACGGATAAGCGGAACGTGCCGCAACTCACTTCGCAGGGCCGACCCGCTCAGGGCTTGACCGGAAAGTACACCGTATACCGCTCGTCCTTCACCTCATGCAGCGGCACGAACCGGATGCCTCGTTCCTGACCGGCGGTGCGATACCAGCCCTTCCAGGTGCTCCACTCGCGCTCGTGGTCGGGGATGAGGAGCGTTTCGGGATGCGCAGGATCGCCGTGCAACGTCCGCTCCTCGTCGCAGAGGCCGGCCAGCACGATCGGGCCATCCATGAACGCGACCGTGTCGGGCCGATCTGGCAGCGGGCAGGTCGTCAGCGCGGTGGGCAGCTCGATGCGGACGGTGTCGCTCGTCCACGTCCGGCGCAGCGCGATGAAGCTGGATGGCTCGGCCGAGACTGCCTGCGCCGCGCCGTTCACGGTGACGCGCGGCGGCCCCGCGATCCACCACGGCACGCGCAGTTTCAGGGTGAAGTCGGCCGGCCCCGCGCACTGCACGCTCAGGTTGATGACCCACTGCTTGGGCCGCCGCACCGCGCCATCCGGCCTGGCCGGCGCCGACGTGGAGTTTTCGGGATCGAAGGCCTGGCGCACGGTTACAGGTACGCCGGCCCAATCGCTGCGCAGTTCGGTGGGGATGTACTGGCAGACCGCCACCCCATCGGCGTCCTTGTAGTAGACATAAGCATTATGCGTCGTGTGCGCCTGGACGAGGGAACCGTGGCAGCACCAGAAATCGTGCGTGGGTGTGCCCCACCCGCTGTATTCGCCTTTCGGCCCGCCCTTGCGGCCGCCCGGCTCGAGTGGCAGGAAGTAGGCGACCATCCCCGTCTCGGCGTTTTGCTGGGCCAGGGTGCCGTTGTAGAGATTGCGTTCCATGTAATCGGCGTAGGTCGCGTCGCCGGTCCAGCGCAGCAGGAAGTTCGCCAGCCGCACCATGTTGTAGACCACACAGTGCTCCTGGTTCTTGTCGCTCAACCGCGCCGAAAGCTCGAAGGGCGCAGTCCAGATTTCGCCGTCCGTCTGGCTGCCGGTGGCGTAATAGCCGCGGTCGGTCACCGCACACTGCCAGTACGCCTCGACGATCTTCCGCCAACGCGCATCGCCAGTCACCTCGAACGCGCGGGCCGCGCCGTGCGCCTCCGGGATTGTCGTGTTGGCGTGGCGATTGGTCAGCGGGTCGTCGCCGGCCAGCAGCCGGTCGAACAGCCGCGGCCGGTCGTAGCGGTGGATCAGGTCGAGGTGTTCGGGGCGGCCGGTCAGCCCGTAGAGGTCAGCCCACGCTTCGAGCATCCCGCCGGTCTCGACATCCAGGATGTCGTCCATCTGCTGGCGCGAGAATTGCGCGGTCCAGCGATGGAACCAGCGGGCGGCGCGCTCCAGGATCTCGAGCGCCTGCGCGTTGCCGCCGTAGCTAACCATGTCGGCCAGCCCCATCAGCGTCTTGTGGATGGTGTAGTGCGGCGCCCAGACGCCCTTGCCGCGGGCGATCCAGTCCAGATAGCCGGCGGGGATCGAGAAGACCCACTCGCCGCCGTTCTCGCGTTGGCAGCGGCCCAACTCAGCCACGATCTGATCCGCCTTGCCCTTGATCTCCGGGTCGCCGGTGGCCGCGACCATCCGCGCCGCGGCCGAGAGCCAATGCCCCAGGAAGTGGCCGCGCAGTTGGCACGTCGGCGCTTCCCAGCCCCAGTGGATATCGTCGCCGGGATCATCCCGCGGCCCCCACAGCCCGGCTTCCAGATAGAAGTTCTGGAGCAGGTTGGCGGTCTTCAGGCTCAGCATGTACTGGCGGTTCAGGTCGGTGCGGTGTTGGAACAGCCCCGGCAGCAGGCTGACGTTGCCGAGGGGGGCGGATGTGAAAGCGGTTTGCATAGTCTGAGCTTCCTCTCTGTGTTGTCACGTGCCAGGCGCTTCCGAAAAGTGCCTGGCACGTTCGTCTCAAGGCAGCGCCGTCACCTGCACGGCGTCCCCCACTTTGACGCGCGCCAGCCCCACCAGCCCCGGCGCGATCTCCCGTGCGCCAGCGACCGGCAGCAGGGTGGTCGCGCCGGGCGCGTACAGGCCGACCGCCAGGTCATAGTCGCCGGGCGTCTGCGGCAGATCGAACGCCACATACCCCGGCTTGCGGTCGCCGGCGCCCCACGTCGTCGGCGGCAGCAGCGGCCCGATGGGGAATTCGTCGCTTTGGTGGATCGTCCGGCCGGCGCGGTCGAGCAGGCGCAGCGTGACCTTGTAGTCGGCGGCGGGCCGGGCCGCGGCGACCCAATTCAGGGTGACGAAGATCCGCCGCCGGCTGAACTCGTGGCCGGAAAGGGCCACCTCCGCGCCATCGAGCGCCAGCTCGCCGCCGAAGCGTGCGCGAACCGGGGTCGCGAGGGCGGGAGACAACGCGCCGGAGCCGACGAAGGCGCACAGTTGCACATCCAGCCACTCGCGACACTCTTCGTTGAAGGCAATCGCCGTCAGATAATTGCGGACGAAATTGCCCCGATCCACCTCGTTCTGCCCGGCCAGGATCAGCCAGACGCGGGCGCGCTCCGCAACCAGCGCCTGGAGCGCATCATCCACGTCTTGCGGCACGATCGGCGGGGCTGTGACCGGCCAATAGTCGGGCAGGGGCACGGCGGGCATCGGCTGAACCGGGAGATCGGGCGGGATGTAGTATTTCGCCAGCAAGTGCTGCCGGGGCGCTTCCAGGAGCACGGCGTCGGCCGGCCCCGCCGATTTGACCAGATAGCGTGCCATGTCGCGATAGCCGCTTTTGACATAATCGTTGAAGTAATATCCCTGGCCCCACGCCATGACCGCGGCCACGAGCAACGTGGCGGCGGCGCCGAGCAAGGGCCGCGGTCGCCACGACCGCCAAGCCACGGCCAGCGCCAGGGCCATCACGAGAAAGATGAACGGCGCGCTGAAAAGCAGATAGCGCGTGCCGATGCGCGTCCCGAACGGCAGGCTCAGCAGGGCCGGCGCCAGCGCGAGGATAGCGACGAGCCATTCTCCCGGCATCTGTGCGGCTGAACTGCCTTCCAGCCGCTTGCGACCGCGCACGATCGCCGCGACCAGCCCGCCGAGGAAGATCGGCGCCAGCAGATAGCCGGCCGCGCCCTGGGCCGGCCGCCAGACGACCGCGCCGAACGTCAACTCGCGCCACAGTTGGTCGGCAAAGGCGCGCCAATCCGCCTTGATCTGCTCCGTCAGGGCCAGCGTGATCGCGAGGGTGGTCTGCGCGCCGGGAGCCAGGCTCAGCCACAAGAGGGCCGGCGCGCCCGCGGCGGCCAGCAGCAGGAGCAACTTCACCGGGGGCCGGCGCCGCGCGATCAGCAGGGCGAGCCAGAAGATGCCCAGGCAGACCAGCAGCAGCGCCGAATAATAATGAAGGCCCAGCATCGCCCAGACCACGATGAGGAATGCTACGGCCGCCGGCCAGCGGAAACTATTCAGCAGGCGCACCCACAGCATGACCGCGGCGACCGCCAGCAGCGTCGCGAGCGAGTACATGCGCGCCTCCTGGCTGTAGAGGGTCAGCACGGGCGAAATCGCGACCAGGCCGACCGCCAGCCGGCGGAGCAGCCGGTCGGCGGGCCAGAGCGCGGCGCACAACCGCCAGAGGAGCGGGATCAGCACGATCCCGGCGAGCGCGGAAGGCAGGCGCAACGCCGCCTCGCTCTGCCCGAAGAGCCGCGACCAGCCGGCCATCAGCAACACCCACAGCGGGGGATGCTCGAATGCAGCGCGCCAGTGAAACTGGACGATCTCGCCCGCGGAGGCGCGCGCCATCAGCGCGGTCGCGGCCTCATCGTACCACAGCCCCTTGGCACCGATCTGCCACAGCCGCAGGGCCGCGCCCAGCAGGGTCAGCGCCAGCAGATCCCACAGATGGCGATAGCGCGCGACGAACCCGCGGGCGCGCACCGGC
>CAZYHE010000313.1:0-5973 GCA_964647225.1 uncultured Anaerolineales bacterium | reverse complement strand
CGCGCTTCGTCTCGTTGGTGACGTGTGGGATCACCTGGATGGTGCCGCCTAGAAAATCGCCGCGGCGCTCGCGATTGAGCACCTGGCTGTAGATCTGGCCGGCCGTGATGTTATTTATCTGCGCGAGATTCTCATCCACGAAGCGTTCGTAGTGGCCCAGGTCGAGATCGGTCTCCGCGCCATCATCGGTGACAAACACTTCGCCGTGCTGGTAGGGCGACATCGTGCCGGGATCCACATTCAGATACGGATCGAGCTTCTGGATGGAGACGCGCAAGCCGCGGCTCTTGAGCAGCCGGCCGATAGACGCGGCGCTCACGCCCTTACCCAGGCCGCTGACGACCCCACCGGTGACAAAGATGTATGCAGTCACGTTTTCTCCCAAACAAACAACAGAGACACGGAGATAAGCTCCCCGTGTCTCTGGTGAGTTCTAGTCCATCAACAGCCGAAATGTCGGAAACTTCAGGACGACCAATCGGAGTAACATGCTCTTCTGCACCTGTTCTATCAGATTACGCGCGCTATGATAGCACAGGATCGCCAAAGGCGCAACGTGCAAGCTGGTCAGTTCCGGCAGTTACTTCAGTTCCAGCGCGTCATAGAGCGCCGCAAAGTCGAGGTATTCATCCAACAGCGCCGAGAACCGCTCGACCTTCTGCGGCTGCTGGAACCGGCTGCGGTCGAAGTACCCCTCGATGATCTCGATGGTCGCCAGGGTATCCATCTTCGTCAGGAGGACCGGCACGCACAGCTCATCCGCGCGGTTGATGACGTGCGGCGCGGGATACAGATTGCCCGTCAAGATCAGGCAGCGGGTCGAGGTTTCGAGGGCCGCCAACTGGATATCGGTGCGGTCGCCGCCCGTGATGACCGCCTTGTTCGGCTTGCGCCGGAAATAGCTCAGCGCGCTGTCCGCGCTCATCGCGCCGACGAGGAAGGTCTCGACCAGCTCGTCGAAGCACGCATTGGCGCACAGCAACTCGGCGTTCAGCCCGTCGGCCAGCTCGCGCACGCTCGGCGCGGCCAACAGCGGCTCTTTGCGGATCACCCCCAGCACCTTCACGCCGTGACGGGTCAGGAACGGGACGATGGCTTCCTGCACATGCTCAAGCTGCGGCCGCGGCACTTCGTTGATTACGGCGCCGATCAGCGCATCCTTGAAGTAGTTCTGGCCGGTCAAGATGCGATCAATCATCAAGCTCTCGTCGTACTTGACAATCATCAGCACCTTGGCGTCCGTCAAATCCACGACGTGCTTGGGCGGCAACCCGGCCACATATCCCTCACGCAAGCTGCGCCCGCCTTCCAGCACGAGCACATCGCGGTTCTCCGCCATCTTCACAAACGCTTCCAACAGCCGCGGCTCGTAGTTCACATCAGGCCCGCGCAACTGTTGGTCGAGCCTGCCCGGCGTCAACGCGACCGGGCAGATCGTATCGAACGGCTCAGGCATCTCGAAGATCCGCTTGGCGAAGTTCACATCTTCGTCGAAGGCGACCCCTTCATGGACCTCGCAATTGACAACCACGGGCTTCATATAACCGGTCTTCAATCCATCTTTGCGGAATCGGATGCCCAGCCCGACGCACAAAGCCGATTTACCGGAGAAGGTTTCACCCGAAGTGATGTATAAAGCTTTCATGAAATCGCTCCTCAGTGATATTGCTCAGCTTAGCTTACTTCAATGCCAGCCGCATGTCAATCCCCAAAACGCCCCGGCCCTGCTCGAACACCATCAACGGGTTGATGTCCAGCTCGACGATCTCCGGGAAGTCGGTGACCAGTTGCGAGATGCGCAGCAGCGTATCCACAATGGCCTTCTGGTCGGACGGCTTCTCGCCGCGCACCCCGCGCAACAGCTTGTAGGCGCGGATTTCGCCCAGCATCTCGGTCGCGGCCCGCCGGTCAATCGGGGCCACCCGGAATGTCACATCCTTGAGCGCCTCGACATAGATGCCGCCCAGGCCGAACATGATCAGCGGGCCGAACTGTGGATCACGATTGACGCCGATGATGACCTCGCGGCCGCCCTTCACCATCTGCTGCACCTGGCAACCCCAGATCGTCGCGTCGGGCATGTAGCGCCGGCCGCGGTAGGTCAGCAGGTCGAAAGCGTCGCGCACCTCGCTGGCCGACGTGATGTTGAGCTTGATCCCGCCGATATCCGACTTGTGCAAGATATCGGGCGATGCAATCTTCATCACGACCGGATAACCGATGGACTCCGCGAGCTGCACCGCTTCGTCGGCCGTGGCCGCCAGCCCCGCCTTGGGCAGCGGCACGCCATACGCTTCCAACACGTCGCGCGCTTCCGCATCACCCATGGTCACGCGGCCTTCGGCGCGCACATGCGCGAAGACCTGCGCCACCTTCTCGCGATCCGCGGGAAGCTCTTCGACCGCCAATGGCGGAGTGTTCAGCCAGGTGCGGTGATGCCACATGGCCGCGATAGCGCCGACGGCCCGTTCGGGCACCTGGTAGTTCGGCACATCGTAGGCGCGCAGCATTTCGACACCCTTGGCAATGGCCGCGTCACCCATGAAGGCGCCAAAGACCGGTTTGCCCGCCCCCTTGGCGAGCTTGCCCAGCGCCTCAGCGGTCTCGGGAATCTGCGTCATCGTCTGCGGGGTCAGGACGACCATGAGCGCATCCACGTTGGGATCCGCCAGGACGACTTCGATGGCGAACGAATAGCGGTCGGCCAGCGCATCGCCCAACACATCCACCGGGTTCGCCACGCTGGCCGCGGGCGGAAGCTGGGCTTGCAACTTCTGCTTGGTCTCGGAAGAGAGCGCGGCCAGCCGCAGACCGGCGCGTTCGACCGCATCCGACGCCATGATGCCCGGCCCACCGGCATTGGTGATGACCGCGATGGCGTCCCCTTTGAGCAGCGGTTGGCGGGCAAATGCGCGGGCGAAATCGAAGAGATCCTGGACGGAGCCGGCGCGGATGATGCCGCACTGCTTGAACGCGGCATCATAGGCTGCTTCCGACCCGGCCAACGTGCCGGTGTGCGACGAAACCGCCTTCGAGCCGGCGCTGGTCGTGCCCGACTTGATGGCGATGATCGGTTTGTGCCGGGTCACTTCGCTGGCGACACGGATGAACTCCGGCCCGTTGGTGATCCCTTCCAGATACGCCATGATCGCGCGGGTCTCGGGATCTTCGGCCCACGCCTTCACCAGATCCAGTTCATTGATGTCGGCCTTGTTGCCGATGCTGTAGAAGCGGGAGAAGCCGATGCCCTGGCCCAACGCCATGTCCAGGATCGAAGTGCAGAGCGCGCCCGATTGGGACATGAAGGCGATCCGGCCGCGCTCGGGCATCCCCGCGGCGAATGACGCGTTGAGCTTGCAGACCGTGTCAATGATGCCCAACACGTTTGGCCCAACCATGCGCATCCCATAGCGGTGACAAATGTCAATCACCTGCTGTTCGAGCGCCCGGCCCTGCGGGCCGACTTCGCGGAACCCGGCCGTGATGACCACGGCCCCCTTCAGGCCGCGCTGACCGCACTGTTCCATCACGGCCGGGACCGCCTTATTCGGCACCAACAGCACGGCAAGATCCACTGGATCGGGACAGTCCAACACGGACGGATACGCCTTCAGGCCGAGGATCTCCGGGGCCGTCGGGTTGATCGGGTAAATCGCGCCCTGATAACCGTATTGGATGACGTTATGAAGGACTTGGTAGCCCAGTTTTTCCGGGCTGGTGGAGGCGCCGACGACTGCGACGCCCCTCGGTTCGGTGAACATTTCAAGCATGGCACTGTGTTCCTAAACTGTGATAACGGTTGGTCAACAACCGCAGACGCGCACGAACGAGCGCCGCGCAACGCGCTTCCTATTGCGCTGTGCAGCACGAGACAAACACAGTATCTGGCAAACTCCGCCGCGGGTAAATGACGCCGGTCATGTCAACGACGGGCAGTTTGCCGGATATCGCCCGCGGCGGTACAATGGCCCCAAGAATTCCTGGTGCGGAGTGAACTGTGATCTATCTTGACCATTCGGCAACCACCGCGGTAGACCCGCGCGTCGTCGCGGCGATGGCGCCGTTCTGGACGACCGCGTATGGCAACCCCTCCAGCATCTACGGCTTGGGCCGCCGCGCGGCGGCCGCCCTGGAAGATGCCCGCCGCCGCATGGCGCGCATCTTGAACTGCCAGCCCGCCGAGATCGTTTTCACCAGTTGCGGCACCGAGAGCGACAACCTGGCGTTGCGCGGCGTCGCGTTGGCCGCGGCCGCCAGGGGCAAGCGCCATCTCATCACCGCGCCCACCGAGCATCACGCCGTCCTGCACACCGTCGCCGACCTGGCCGAGCGCTTCGATTTCGAGGTCACGCAACTGCCGGTGGATCGCCACGGGCTGATCGCGCCGGCGGCCGTCGTGGCCGCGCTCCGGCCCGACACGGCTCTGGTCAGCATCATGGCGGCGAACAACGAAGTCGGGACGATCCAGCCCATCGCCGAAATCGGCGCCGAACTGCGCCGGCGCGGGGTGGTGTTCCACACCGACGCGGTGCAGGCGGGGGGCTACCTCTCCCTCGATGTCGAGGCGCTCCAGGTAGACCTGCTGGCGCTTTCGGCTCACAAATTCTACGGGCCAAAGGGGGTTGGGCTGCTCTATGTGCGCCGCGGCGTGCGCCTCTTCCCGGTGCAGACCGGCGGCGGCCAGGAGCGC
Organism: uncultured Anaerolineales bacterium; assembly: GCA_964647225.1. GTDB lineage: Bacteria > Chloroflexota > Anaerolineae > CG2-30-64-16 > CG2-30-64-16 > CAZYHE01. Next base: position 1,283 of record CAZYHE010000313.1, on the reverse strand, counting down.
GGCCGGCGTTCCGGCACCGAAAACGTGCCCTACATCGTCGGGATGGCGCATGCGCTCGAACTGGCGCAGGCCGAACGGGAAACCGAAGCGCCGCGGCTGGCCGGCCTGCGCGACCGCCTGATCGCGGGCCTCATGGCGCGCATCCCCGACCTGACCCTGACGGGCCATCCGGCGCGCCGGCTGTCCGGCCATGTCAGCCTGCTGGTGGCCGGCGCCGAGGCCGAGGCGCTGCTGATCGCGCTCGACCTGGCCGGCGTCGCCGCCTCATCCGGTTCGGCGTGCGCCACCGGCGCACCCACCCCCAGCCACGTGCTCACGGCCATGGGCTACAGTCCGCAAGAGGCGATGAGCGCCTTGCGCTTAACCCTGGGCCGCGAAAACACCGAAGCCGACGTGGATTTCGTGATCGAGAAGCTCCCGGAAATCGTGGCGCGCATCCGCGGCCGGGGCTAGGGAACGGGCGAGATGGGTGACAGAGTCGTGGTCGCCATGAGCGGCGGGGTGGATAGCTCCGTCGCCGCGGCGCTCCTGGTCGAGCAAGGGTACGAGGTCATCGGCGTGATGCTGCGCTTGTGGTCGGAAGCGCCGCGCTCTACCGCCTCGGTCGGAGACTGGCCAGAGCCAGACTCCCCGCCCCTCGCAGGGGCGGGGTTGGGGGTGGGGTCCAACAAATGCTGCTCCCTCGAATCGGTCTACGACGCGCAAGGGGTGGCCGACCGCCTGGGCATCCCGTTCTACGTCATCAACGCCGAGCAGCCGTTCAAGACCCACGTCGTGGATTTTTTCATCGCTGAATATGGGGCGGGCCGCACACCCAACCCCTGCCTGGCCTGCAATCGCAAGATTCGCTTCGGCTATCTGCTCGACTACGCCCGGACGCTCGGCGCGCGCTACCTGGCGACCGGGCACTATGCCCGCGTGTGCCGCGCTGCGCAGGGCCGCTTTCAGCTCTGGCGCGGGGCCGACCGCGACAAGGACCAATCGTATGTATTGAGCGTGCTCGGCCAGGCCGACCTGGCGCAGGCGCTCTTTCCGGTCGGCGAGTACACCAAACCCCAGGTGCGCAGCCTGGCCGCGGCACGCGGGCTGCCGACCGCCTCCCGCGTAGACAGCCAGGATCTCTGCTTCGTCGCCGACGGCGACTATCGGCGGTTTTTGGCCGATCACGCGCCGGAGGTGATGCGCCCCGGTCCCATCCTGGATCGCGCGGGGCGGCAGCTTGGAACGCATCGCGGACTGCCCGGCTACACCATCGGCCAGCGCAGCGGCCTGGGGGTGGCCGC
>CAZYHE010000312.1:0-5974 GCA_964647225.1 uncultured Anaerolineales bacterium | reverse complement strand
AATGGCAGCATTGGCTTGATGGTACCTGAACTCAAATGTCGCGGGTTTTCCCAGCGCGCGCCGCAAGGCCAGTAGCCGGTCAATGAGCTGCTCTGGCTGTTCTGGCAAAATCACGCCAAGCACGAAACGCGGCGAGGAGTTTTCACTAAATGCATATCCTGGGTCGCCGCTCTCGTCAGCATAGGCATAATGTAGTCCTGCCATTTTCTCTCCATTTACCTCAATCGCATAACAATCCGCTGATTACACCCTCGCCCTGTCACAAACGCAATCCAATCTGCCGCTAGACGTAGCATAACTCCTGATAGCGAGCACAGCGTTCCAGCAACTCCGCATGGCGGCCCACATCCACGACCCGCCCCCCATCCAGCACGACGATCTGATCGGCGGCCTGGGCCAGCGCGAGGCGATGCGTGATGAACAGGGTCGTGCGGCCGGCCGTGACCCGCGCCAGCGCCTCGGCCACCTGCGCTTCGGCCTCCGCATCCAGGTGGGCGGTCGGCTCGTCCAGGATGAGCAGCGGCGCGCCTTTCAATACGGCCCGCGCGAGTGCGATCTTCTGGCGCTCCCCGCCGCTGAGCCGCGCGCCCGCTTCACCGAGCCAGGTATCGTAGCCTTGCGGCAGCGCCATGATGAAGTCGTGCGCGCCGGCGGTCCGGGCCGCGGCCTCGACCTCTGCCCGCGTTGCGTCAGCCCGCGCCAGCCGCAGATTGTCCCCCACAGTCAGGTTGAACAGGTGCGGGTCGTGCGCCACCACACCGATCTGGCCGCGCACCGTCTCTTCGTCCAGTTCATGGATCGCCCGCCCGCCCAGGATGATCTCCCCTGCCTCGTAATCCCAGAAGCGCAGGAGTGCATTCACCAACGAGGTTTTCCCCGCGCCGCTCGGCCCGACGACCGCGACCGTGCTCCCGGCGGGCACATCGAACGTGACCCCATCGAGCGCAGGCGGGGCGCCGGCCGCATAGCGCAGCGTGACCGCCCGGAAACGGATGGCCGGCGCGGCGGTTTCGCCCACCCCAAAGGTCCGCTCTCTTGGCCCTGAGAACCCGCCGAACAAGTTCGGCACTCCGGAGTCCCCAACTTGTTGGGGAATTTCCATTGACTGTGAGGCCATACCCGGCAGCGGAAATTGCGCTGAAGATTGCTTTCCGGGGATGGTCAAGTCGAACAGCCGGCGCGCCGCAGCCAGGCTGGCCGCCAGGTAGGACGCGGCCAACGGCAGCGGCAGCACGGCCTCGAAACTGGCGCTCGTCGCCAGGGCCAGCACGGCCAGGCTGACCCCTGCCAGGCGGCCGGCGGTCACCAACGGGATCGCGACGGCCAGCACCGCGACGACGGCCAGCCAGGTGAAAAGGATGCCGAGCGCGCTGCTCAGGCCGGAAATCGCGGCCAACCGGCTCTGGGTTCGCCCCAACGCATCGCTGAGGCTGCGCACCGCGTCCACGGTGCGCGCGCGGGCGCCGAATACGATCAGGTCGGCCGCGCCCTGGATGCCATCCACGAGGAGCGCGTTCAGCCCGGCCCGCTGCTCCGCCAGCCGGCGGCCCGGGCCGCCGGCCAGCGCCAGTGTCAAGACGGGCGCGCTCAGGCCGGTCAGGAGCAGGAAGGCCAGGGCCGGCCAGATCAACTGTGGAGCGTAGCTGCCCAGGATGACTGTGGTCAGCGCCAGCACGGGCACGGCCACGAGGGGCGGCGCGACCGCGCGGATGAAGAAGTGCTCGAGCGTGCCGATGTCGGTCACGATGCGGCTCAACAGATCGCCGCTGTGATGGCCCGCCAAGCGGGCCGGCGCCAGCGGTTCGATGGCCGCGTAGAACCACGTGCGGATGTGCGCCAGCACGCGGAACGTCACCTGGTGCGTCACCAGCCGCTCGGCGTAGCGGGCGATCCCGCGGCTGATGCCGAAAAAACGGACTCCGACGATGGCGACTTGGATCACGGCCACCGACGGCTGCAACGCGGCCGTGGCGATGACCCAGGCCGAGGTCGCCAGCAGCCCGATGCTGCTGCCGATCGTCAGAAACCCCAGGAGAACTGATAGGGCGATCCAGGGCCAGAAGGGGGCGAGGAAAGCCAGGAGGCGTTGGAGGGTGCGTATTGCGTGTTGCGTGTTGCGTGAGGTGTGCGACGCGGTGTGGGGGGGGATGGGCGGAACGTTGGAGGGTGTATCATCCTGCCGCTTCGTCGTCTCTTCATCCCCGCGTTCTGCTGCGCCACGGCTTGCGGCTTCGAGCAGCCGCCAGTACATGCCGCGGGCGGCCAGCAAATCATCGTGCGTGCCGGTTTCGACCACGCGACCGCACTCCAATACGATGATGCGGTCAGCCTGGCGGACGGTGTGCAGCCGGTGGGCGACGATGAGGGCGCCCCGCCCCCGCAACAGCCGGCCGACCGATGCCTGCACATCGGCCTCGGTGTGCGGGTCCAGGTTGGCGGTCGGCTCGTCCAGAAGCACGAGCGGCGCATCGAGCAGGAACGCGCGCGCCAGCGCGATCCGTTGCGCCTGCCCCGCGCTGAGCCGGCTGCCGCGCTCGCCGATGCGCGTCGCGTAGCCTTCGGGCAGGCCGCGGATGAACGCGTCGGCACTCGCCGCGACCGCAGCCTCCGCGACCTCCGCCAGCGACGCCGCTGGCCGGCCGAGCCGGATGTTGTCGGCGACCGAGGCGTCGAAGAGGTGGGGAGCTTGCGGCGCCCAGGCGATGGGGCAGCCGGCGGTGAGCCGCCCCGTCGTCGGCTGGATGAAGCCGAGCAGCAGCGCCGCCACCGTGCTTTTGCCCGCGCCGGTCGGGCCGACCAGGGCGACCTTCTCCCCCGGTCGGATTTCGAGCGAGACGCCGTCCAGGGCTGGCAGATCGCGGCCGGGGTAGGTATAGCTGACGTTTTCCAGGCGGATGAGTGGGGTCAGCGAAGCGGTTGGACCGGCGGTTGAAACCACAGCAACCGGCGCGAAGCCGACCTGCGTCGGCTGGGAGACCAGTCTGCGCAGGCAGACTTCGCGATGGTCGCCGTGACCTCGGTCGCCGGGGATTATCTCCTGTAGCACCTCGAAAATCCGCGCCGCGGCCGCCACCCCTGCGATGCCGGCGTGGAAGCGGGTCCCCAGCAGGCGCAGCGGCAAGTAGAATTCCGGCGCCAGGATCAGCACGAAGAACGCGGGCTGAAACGCGATCTGGCCGTAGAGGAGGCGCAGGCCGATGGCGACTGCCACAATGGCCGTGCCGAGCGTGCCGACCATCTCCAACACGAGCGCCGACAGGAACGCCACGCGCAGCACCCCCAACGTCGCGTCGCGATGCCGGTCGGTGATCTGCCGGATGACCGCGATCTGCTCGCGGCTGCGACCAAACAGCTTGAGGGTCGTCAACCCCTGGAGCACGTCGAGGAAGTGCGCGCTCATTCGGCTCAGTTCGGTCCACTGGCGGCGGGTCAGCGCGTCGGTCAGGCTGCCGATCAGGATCATGAAGAGTGGGATGAGGGGCGCGGTGAGGAGCAGGACCAAGCCTGAAAGCGGGTCGGCTGGGAAGACGAGCGCCAGGAAGGTAACGGGGACGAGCGCGGCCAGCGCGACCTGGGGCAGATATTGGCTGAAGTACGCGTCGAGCGCCTCGACCCCCTCGACGGCGGTGTTGATTAGTTCGCCGGTGCGTTCGCCCTGCGCGTAGGCCGGACCGAGGGCCATGATGTGCGCCAGCAGCCGTTCACGCAGCGCGGTTTTGACCCGCGCCGCGACCCGGCTGGCCGCGATCTCGCCCGCCCAGGCTGTCGCCCCGCGCAGCACGGTCAGGGCCAGCAGCGCCCGCAGCCAGGGCCAGACGCCGGCCAAGTCGCGGCCCCCGAGAAAAGCCCCAGCCACGGCCTGGCTCAGCGCAAATGCTTGCCCGACCGTGGCGAGGCCCCCCAACGCGCCCAGGGCAACCGTCAGCCCCAGGAGCAAACGCTCGGTGCGTGCTTGCTGCCAGAGCCGACGGTCGAAGAAACGCGACATGATCCTGCTAATACTTCAACGCGCTCTTTCCGCTGATCCGGGCGCGGAAGACCCAGTAGTTCCACCCCTGGTAAATCAGCACGATCGGCACGAAGATCAGCGCGACGATGGTCATCACCTGCAACGTGTAGGGCGTCGAGGACGCGCTCGTCACGGTCAGGCTCCAGTCGGGATTCAGGCTGGAGACCATCACGCGCGGGAAAAGCCCGCGGAAGGTGGTCACGACCGTCAGCGCAATGGTCAGGGTGGTCATGACGAAGGCCCAACCGAAGCGGCCCTGGCGCAGCAGCCAGCCGCACAGCAAGAAGGCCGCGCCCGCGCCCAGCGCGCTAATGCCGGGATTGACGCCCAGCCGTTGGAAGATATCGGTCGCGAAGTAGGTGGCGATCACGGTCGCCGCGCCCACGACCAGCACGATCGGCCACAGGCGCTTCGCCAACGCCTCGGCCCGCTGGCGAAGCTCGCCCTCGGTGCGCAGCGCCAGGAAGATCGCGCCGTGCAGCGTGAAGACCGCCAGGCCGGCCACGCCGCCCAGCAGGGCATACGGGTTCAGCAGGTTGAAGAAGCCGCCCACGTACTGCATCTTGGCGTCAATTGGCACGCCGGCCACGATATTGCTCATCGCCACGCCCCACAGCAGCGCGGGCACGAAGCTGCCGATCGCGATGGCCCAATCCCACAAGTTGCGCCAGCGCGGGTTCTTATCCTTGCTGCGAAACTCAAAGGCCACCCCGCGGATGATCAGCGCGGCCAACATCAGAAACAGCGCGAGATAGAAGCCGCTGAACAGCGTGGCATACCAGTTCGGGAACGCGGCGAACATCGCGCCGCCCGCGGTCAGCAGCCACACCTCGTTCGCGTCCCACACCGGGCCGATGGTGTTGATGATCGCGCGGCGCTCCTCATCCTTCTTGCCGAGGATCCGCAGCAGGATGCCGACGCCATAGTCGAAGCCTTCCAGGATAAAGAAACCGGTGAAAAGCACACCGATCAGGATGAACCAGAGGGTGTTGAGTGTCATAAGTTGCCTCCGTCGGTTGGTAGAATGGGAGACGGGTAGATTGGTAGATTGGTAGATTGGGAACCTGGTAGACAAGGGTGAATGTGCGCATCATGAGTCACGCAATACGCAATACGCAATACGCACCACGTCACACGCCTCACGCCCACGATGGCACGACATCCGCCGCCACATCAGCCGGGCTTGCTTTGGCGTATTTCGCCAGCAGGTACACATCCGCCGCCATCAGCGCGCCGTAGAGCAGGGTGAAGAGGATGGCCGAAGCCAGCACCGTTGTGCCCGGCACATTGGGCGATACCGCGTCCTGGGTCTTGAGCACGCCGAAAACGATCCACGGCTGCCGGCCCATCTCGGTCATGATCCAGCCGGCGCTGTTTGCGATGTAGGGCAGGAAGAGCGCAAAGGGGATGAAGCGCAGCAGCCACGCCGGCGCAATGCTCATGCCGCGCATGGCCCGGTAAAGCACCCACGCCGCCAGGGCCACCATCAGCATACCTGCGCCGACCATGGCCCGGAAAGCCCAGTAGATCAAGACGACAAAAGGCACGTAGTTCCCCGCCCCGTATTTCTTCTCGTAAGCGGCTTGCAGGTTGTTGATCCCTTCGACCGCACACGAAGTCTGGTTGCACGATAGAATGCTCAGCAGCGCGGGCAGCCGGATGGCGAACACATCGCGGCGGTTGGTCATGTCGCCGATGGTGAAGAGCGACATCGAGGCCGGGCTTTCGGTATCCCACAGCGCCTCGGCCGCGGCCATCTTCATCGGCTGCGTCTGCACCATGTGCTGCGCCTGGCTATGCCCCACCAGGCCGACCATCACCGCGCCGACCAGGGCCGCGGCCGCGGCGACCTGGAATGAGCGTTGCGCAAACGCCGCGTCCTGCTCCTTGCGCAGCAGCCGCCACGCCATAATGCCCAACATGAAGAATCCGGCAGTCGCCAGCCCCGAGAAGAAGACGTGCGGC
>CAZYHE010000311.1:0-5992 GCA_964647225.1 uncultured Anaerolineales bacterium | reverse complement strand
GGGAACGATCCCGATGCGGCGGCGGCCACGGCCGAGCGCGTCCGCAGACTCGTCGGCGACGGCGCAAAGCTGTTGGCCGCCAAGCGCCCCGGCGAAGCGATCCCGAAACTTCAGGAGGCGTTGCACCTCGCCCCCGACAACGTCTCGGCGGCGATCAACCTCGGCGGCGCGTTCATCTTGCAGGGCAAGCACGATCAGGCGGTGCCGGCGCTGGAGGAGGCCAGCCGCCTGGAGCCGGGCAACGCGATGATCTGGAGCAATCTGGCGGCGGCGTACCTGGGCAAACTGCCGTTCTCGACCCAGGCGCATCAGGATCGGGCGATCGCCGCCTACGAACGGGCGTTGGCGCTCGATCCGCGTGCGCCGAACGTGCATTACAACTTAGGCCTGATCTATCTGGAGCGCGACGAAATGACGCGCGCCGCCGCGTGTTTTTATAGCGCGCTGGAGACAGACCCGAACGACCGCGACGCGCAGCTTTGGCTGGATCGGACGCAAAGCGAGCACGGCCCGGCCGATCAGGTCGGCCCTGACAAGCCACGCGACGGGTGAGACAGATGAACTGGCGCGAAAACCCGCAACGAGTCGCCTGGCTGGTCTTGACGGTCAGCTTTTCCTGCTGCTGCCTGCTGGCCATCGCGATTCCGCTGGGCGTCCGCAGTTACCTGCTCAACGCCACCCGGCCGATTCAGTCCTACGTCACGGTGACGACCGGCACGGTGCAGTTCTTCCCGCCGGGCGCGGATGACCCGTCGGCGGTCACAGACCGCCGCACGGTCGCGGAGGGCGGCCGGATCGTGACCGACGCCAACGCCCGGTCGCTGCTCACCAGCTTTGTGGATGACTCCTCCAGCCCGCTGCTCGCCACCATCCAGTTGTACCAGGATACCGACCTGCGGCTGACCACGGCGCGTGTGCCCAGCTTTACCTGGAATAATGGCCCCGCCCAGCTCGCGCTGAGCCTCCAGAAGGGCCGGGTTTCGATCTCTACGCAAGACCCCAGCGATCATCCGGTGCGGATGCGGCTGAACACGCCCCACGGCAGTGTCACCTTTGGCGGCGGTTCATACGACATCTCGATCGAGGGGGACACGACCCTGGTGCGCACGCGGGCCGGCTCGGCGCAGGTGTTGGCCGCCAATCGCGAGGTGACGGCGAATACGGGTGAGCGGGTGAGCATCACGGCCGGCGGGCCGCCGGAGTTGCCCGTGCCGGCCGCACTGAACCTGGTGCTGAACGGCAAATTGGAGGGGCGTCTCTCGCCGCTCTGGCAAGAGGTGATCCGGGTGGGCACGGGTCTGGCGCCGGGCAAGATCACCCAGGAGCTGGTGGATCAACGCTCAGTCGTGCGCTTCAGCCGCAAAACGGAGGATGGCGCGCACAACGAGGCCGGCCTGAAACAAGAGATCAACCGGGATGTCCAGGGTTATGACCTGCTCACCTTGCGCCTGGAGTTCAAGTTGCGGTATCAGAGCGTGCCCGGCGGCGGCTACCTGGCCTCGGAATACCCGGTGATGGTGGATATCGGCTACACGGATATCTACGGCAAGGATCTGCATTGGTATCAGGGGTTCTACTATCTGGATCTGCCGCAGGAAAGCACGTGGGCGCCGCCGACGGGCGAAAAAGTGGTGCAGGAGATCTGGTACGCCTACGAATCGCCGAACCTCTTCTATCTGCTCGGCGAGACGCGGCCCGCGCGCATCAACACCATCACAGTTTTCGCTTCCGGCCACGACTATGAAAGCCTGGTGGCCGATATTGCGCTGAACGTGCGGTGAAACTGAATGATGAGATCAGTATTTCGTATTCATCATTCATCATTCATCATTCATCATTTCCTGACACTGATCGCCTTATTGTCGTTCGCACTCCTCGCCACCCACCAACTCACCCTCCCCGGCCTGCATTACGACGAAGCCAAAGAAGCGGGCTTGAATGCCATGCAATTGGTGACCGGCCAGCCCGTGACGGCCTTCCGGGAGGCGACGGTCGGGATCGGGTTGTGGCGGTTGCCGTTGATGGTGCAGGATTACATCGGCAGCCTCAATGTCCTGTTGGCGATCCCGTTTCTGGCGGTCGGCGGCCTGAATGTAAGCGCGTTGCGCTGGCTGCCGGTGTGCATCGGCGCGCTGACGCTCGTGGTCACGGCGCGGGTGGCGCAGCGGCTGGGCGGGCCGGTCGCAGCCCGCGTCGCGGTCTTCCTCCTGGCGGTCAACCCGACCTTCATCTTCTGGAGCCGCCAGGGCATCTTCGTCACGAACCTGACCGTGCTGGTCTTCATGCTCAGCCTGTGGACCGGTCTGCGCTGGTGGCAGGCGCGCCGGCCGGCCGATCTCTGGTGGACGGCGTTTCTGTGGGGGCTGGGCCTCTACGCCAAACTGTCGTTCGTGTGGGCCATCGGCGCGCTGGTTGCCGTCGCGATCAGCGCGTGGGGCGCGCAGCGGTGGCAAGAAGCAAATAGAAAATCAGCGAATCAGCGAATCAGCGAACCGGCAAGACAAAGCGCGGATGGCCGGCGTTTGCCATTCCGCATTCCGCATTCCGCATTCCGCATTTCCGTGATCGCCGCCGGTTGTTTTTTGCTCCCGCTCCTCCCGCTGATCCTGTTCAACCTGGAGACCGGCGGGACGGTGATCTCGGTTTTCGGCAACTTGGGGCAATCGTACTACGGCGTGAACAACCGCGCCTATCTGCCCAACCTGTGGACGCGCCTCGGCCAACTCCGCACCCTGCTGCGCGGGGATCATCTCTGGTACCTGGGGGAGGTTTATGCCAATCTGTGGGCGCCGTGGCTGGCGGCCGGCATCGCCGCGTTGGGCGGACTGCTCTGGGCGTTCCCGCGTCACCCCGTCACCCCGTCACCGTGTCACCCTGTCACCGTGTCACCGTGTCACCCCGCCACCCCGTCACCCTGTCACCCTGTCACCCTGTCACCCTGTCTCCCCGTCTCTCTGCTCCCCTTCGGCCTGCTGGCGCTGATCGTGGCCCAAAGCGCGTTCACGGTCAGCGATCTCTTCATCACGCACTACGCGCTGCTGATCCCGCTGATCCCGCTGGGTGTCGGGCTGGTCACAGCCGGGGTGTTCGCTGTGGCTCGCGATTGGGTAAAAAACACCCTCCACCGGCCACGCGCCGCCCGGATCGCGGCTTCTGCATTCTGCATGCTGTATGCCGCATTGCTGATCACCTGGGGCGCGACCGACCTGGCAAACACCCTCCGCTATCATCGGGTGTTGAGCGTCGCGGGCGGCTACGCGACGCATTCCGACGCGATCTATCGGCTGGCGGATTTTCTCCGCCAGCGCGAGCCGGCGGCGCCGCTGGCGCTCGATTGGGGGGTGGATGCGCCGGTGCGCTACCTCACGGCGGGGCAGGTCAATCCGGTGGAGGTGTTCGGCTACGCGCGGTTGGATGGCCCCGACCCCGGCTTTGCCGGCCGCCTCGCGCCCTTCCTGGACAATCCCGACAACCTCTACGTGGCCCACGCCGGCGAGTTCACGATCTTCCGCGGCCGCGTCGAGGCGCTGGAGCAGCTTGCCGCTGCGCGCGGCTTCCGGCTGGAAGCCGCCGCCCGCTTCGGCGAGCGCAGCGGCCGCCTGTTATTTCTGGTCTATCGGGTGGTCAGACCATGAGGGTCGCAAAAGAATAGCTGCGTTGCTGGCTCGGTCGGAGACCGGCCAGAGCGGGGTGTCTTCCCTTGTCTACCTGTTTCCTTGTCTACCAACCCACCAATCTACCAACCTACCAACCAAAGGACACCGCCATGGACATCACCTTCAACACCTACTACACCTACAGCCAACTGACCGAACGCCTGGCGTGGCTGGCCGCGCAGCACCCCGGCATCATGCAAGTCACCGCGCTGGGCAAATCGCACGAGGGGCGGGAGATCCCGCTGGTCGTGCTGACCAACCGGGAGACCGGGCCGGACACCGAGAAGCCGGCGTTCTGGATTGACGCCAACATCCACGCCACCGAAGTGACCGCCTCGATGGCCGCGCTTTACTTCGTCAAGAAGCTGGTCGAGGGCTATGGCCGCGATCCCAAGATCACGCGCGTACTTGACGAGCAAACCATCTACGTGGTGCCGCGGCTCAACCCCGACGGCGCGGAGTGGGCATTGGCCGAGCAGCCGCGATACATCCGCTCCGGCACGCGACCGTATCCCTTCGAGGACAAGCAGGATGGCCTCTACGCCGAAGATATTGATGGCGATGGCCGCATCCTGCAGATGCGCATCCCCGACCCCACCGGCGACTGGAAGATCTCGGAGCGCGATCCCCGGCTGATGATCAAACGCAGCCTCGACGAGGAAGACGGCGCTTACTATCGGCTGTTTAGCGAAGGCTTGATCGAAAATTACGACGGCCATATCATCCAGGTCGCGCCCGCGCTGCAAGGGCTGGACTTCAACCGCAACTTCCCCGCGGAATGGCGGCCCGAAGGCGAACAGCGCGGCGCGGGCGACTTCCCCGGCTCGGAACCCGAGATTCGAGCTGTGCTCGAGTTCATGACCGCGCACCCCAACATTTACGGCGCCATCACGTATCACACCTACAGCCGGGCGATCCTGCGCCCCTATGCCACCAAAGATGACAAACAGATGGACACGGATGATCTGTGGGTGTTCGAGGCGATCGGCGGCCGCGGCACAGAGATCACCGGCTACCCGTGCGTGTCGGTCTATCACGACTTTCGCTATCACCCCAAAGAGGTCATCACCGGCGGCTTCGATGATTGGCTCTATGAGCACAAGGGCATCTACGCCTACACGGTCGAACTGTGGGATCTCCCCACCGCGGCCGGCATCGAGGCGAAGTCGAAGGAAAAGAAATTCATCGAGTGGGCACGCAAACACCCGGTGGCGGATGACTACAAGATCCTGGAGTTTGTCAACCAACATGCGGACGACAAACTGGTGTCGTGGTACTCGTTCGATCACCCGCAGCTCGGCAAGGTGGAACTGGGCGGCTGGAACAGCTTCACCACCTGGCGCAACCCGCCCCCCGCGCTCCTGGAGCAAGAGATCGCGCCCCAGGCGGATTTCGCCCTGGCATTCGCCGCGCTGGCCCCGCGCATCGCCTGGCGCACGGTCGAACTGACCCCCCTGGGCGATGGCGTCTATCACCTGTTGGCGGTCGTCGAGAATCGGGGCTTCCTGAGCACCAACGGCTCGACGCAGGCGGTGAAGGTGAAGGCGGTGCGCCCCGTGCGCCTGGAGTTGACGCTGCCGGCGGGCGCCGTGCTGAAAAGCGGCAAACTGAAGAGCGAGATCGGCCACCTGGAAGGGCGCTCGAACAAGCTGGATGTCGCCTACTACGGCGTCTCGCCCACCGACAACCGCGGCAAAGCCGAATGGCTGATCCACGCGCCCGCGGGCGGTGAGCTGACGATATCCGCGCTCGCCGAGCGCGGGGGCACGATCCGCCGGCAAGTGCTCCTGGCATAAACCGCGCACGTGCCGCTTGACTTCCCGCGCGAATTCTGCCATAATGTGCCACAGTTCAGCCTGAACACAGGCGGCCGCCGCGCCAGATGACGCGGCGGCCAAATCACCGGACCGCTCCTCCCCCACGGTCCTCACCTATACCCACCCGTGTGGAGGATATCATGGCGTCTTTGAACAAGGTTCAACTCATCGGCCGCCTGGGGCGTGATCCCGAAATGCGTTACACGCCCAAAGGCACTCCTTCGACCCGTTTCTCTGTGGCGGTCAACCGTGTGTGGAATAACGCGGAGGGTCAGCGGCAAGAAGAAACTGAATGGTTCAACATCGAGGCGTGGAGCAAGTTGGGCGAAATCTGCCAACAATACCTCAAAAAGGGGCGGTTGGTCTACGTCGAGGGCAGATTGCACAATGAGCGTTGGGAAGATGAAAAAGGCGAGACGCACTACGTGACCAAAGTCATCGCCCGCGAGATGCAGATGCTCGAACGTAAGCCGGACGAACCGGAAGGAGCCGAGACGGAGTTGTAACCCGTCTCACAAC
>CAZYHE010000310.1:0-5995 GCA_964647225.1 uncultured Anaerolineales bacterium | reverse complement strand
CGAGCTGGGTTCAGACCGTCGTGAGACAGGTCGGTCTCTATCCGCTGTGGGCGTAGGGGATTTGAGGGGAGCTGCTCCTAGTACGAGAGGACCGGAGTGGACCGACCGCTGGTGTGCCAGTTGTCCCGCCAGGGGCATTGCTGGGTAGCTAAGTCGGGCAGAGATAACCGCTGAAAGCATCTAAGTGGGAAACTCGCCCCAAGATGAGATCCCCCATAGCATAAGCTAGTAAGTGCACTGGAAGACTACCAGTTTGATAGGCGGCAGGTGTACGCACAGCAATGTGTTCAGCTGAGCCGTACTAATGCACGAGGGCTTAATTCACGTGAGATTGCAAAACTTGATTAATTTTTATTCCGCTCAGTTGTTAGGGCGCCAGCAGATGGCGCTTTGACATCTAAAAAAAGGCTCTGTTGGTGACGTTAGCGGCGGGGGTACACCCGGTCCCATCCCGAACCCGGAAGTTAAGCCCGCATGCGCCGATGGTAGTTGGGGCGCAAGCCTCTGCGAGAGTAGGTCATTGCCAACGGAGCTTTTTTTATTTGGCATTTATCGGCCGCGGCCGCCTGATTCAGGCGGGCCGCGGCTTGGCTTTTAAGGCCCAGCCATGCTATAGTGTGTTATCGGGCGCGACCCGATCGGAATCTTTGTCTCAGAGGTTGGTATGCGTTTGACGGCGGTGATCCTGGCCGCGGGCCAGGGAACGCGGATGAAGTCGGAGTTGCCCAAGGTGTTGCATCCTTTGGCCGGCCGCCCCTTGGTGGAATATGCCGTGGCGACCGCGACCGCGGTGACCGGGACCGTTCCGGTGCTAGTGGTGGGGCACGGCGGTGAACAGGTGCGCGGGGGCCTCGGCGACCGGGCGCGCTATGTGACGCAGGCGCAACAACTGGGGACGGGGCACGCGGTCATGCAGGCGCGCGAGTTGCTGTTGGGTCAGGCCGATGCGATCCTGGTCTCCTATGCGGATATGCCGCTGCTGACCGAAGCGACGTTGCGCGCGATTGTCGCGGGGTATCAGCAAGGCGACTGTGTGATGAGTTTCCTCACCGTCATCGCACAAGACCCGCGCGGGTTTGGCCGGGTGGTGCGCGATGCGGCGGGCCGACCGCTGGGTGTGGTCGAAGAAGCGAGCTGCACCCCCGCCCAACTTGGCATCCGGGAGTTGAACGCCGGGGTCTATTGCTTCGATGCCGCGTGGCTGTGGGAGAACCTGCCGCAGATCCCGCTCAGCCCGAAGGGTGAGTACTACCTGACCGATACCGTGGCCCTCGCGGTGCGCCAGGGCCGCGTCGCTCATGCGGTGCAGACGAGCGACGAAGCCGAATTGATCGGCATCAACACGCGCGTGCATCTGGCTGAGGCGGAGCAGGCATTACGGGCGCGCATTAACCGGCGGTGGATGGAAGCCGGTGTGACGCTGCCCGATCCCGCGACGACCTACATCGAGCCGGGCGTGACGATCGGCCGCGACACCACGATTCTGCCCGGCGCCCATTTGCGGGGCCGCACCACGATCGGCCGCGGCTGCCGGATCGGGCCGCAGACGGTGATTGTGGACAGCCAGATCGGGGATGGCTGCGCGGTGACGATGGCGGTGATCGAGGGGATGGCGCTGGAAGCAGGCGCCGAGATCGGCCCATTCGTGCATCTGCGCGGCGGCAGTTAGGGGCAGAAGGTTGGATCCTGATAGTTGGTTGTTGGTTGGGCTATTTGCGCTCGGCGTTACTACGGTCGGGTTGATCGCGGCGGCGGAAACGGCATTCGCCTCGGTCAACCGTACACAGGTGCGCGAGTTGTCGGCGGCAGGCCGGGCGCGGGCCGGGGTCGCCGAGGAGTTGTTGGGGGCGCCGGCGCGGCTGTTGTCCACGTTTATGGTGACCCGGCTCAGCGGCGCGGTGGTCGTGGTTGGTGCGTTGGTGCTGCTGGCGAACGAGTTGGGCGGCGCGGCCTGGAGCGTTTGGGCGGTGGTGATCGCCCTGGTGGTCGTGCTGTTGGCGCACACCCTGCCGCGGGCCTGGACATTTGGGCGGCAAATTCGGATCGTGCTGGGACTGGCCCCGTTCGTGCGGCTCCTGGTGCTGGGCTTGACTCCGGTCACCGCCTTCCTGCGGCGTCTCAACCAGGACGCGGCCCATGATGGCGCGGCGGCGGCGACTATTTTTCTCAGCGACGATGGGCTGCGCTTCCTCCTCGATGTGACCGAAAAGCAGACAACGATCGAGGACGGCGAGAAGGAGATGATTGCCTCGATCTTTGCCTTCAGCGATAAGTTGGTGCGCGAGGTGATGGTGCCGCGCATTGACGTGGCCGCGGTGTCGGTGGATGTGCCGATGGCGGATGCGTTGAGCGTCATTTTTAAGGATGGGCATTCGCGTATCCCGGTCTATCGGGATTCGATAGACAACATCGTCGGCATTCTGAATGCGAAGGACTTGCTGCGTTATCTCCGCGATGGTCGCACCGATGTGTCGCTTGCCCGCATCTTGCGCACCGCGTATTTCATCCCGGAATCGAAGAAGGTGGATGAATTGCTGCAGGAGCTTCAGCAGCGCCGGGTGCATATGGCGGTGGTGGTGGATGAGTACGGCGGCACGGCGGGCATCGTCACGATCGAGGATCTCCTGGAGGAAATCGTCGGCGAAATTCAGGATGAGTATGACGCCGAAGAGCCGACGGTCGAGGCGATCAACGAGGCTGAATATCTATTCGATGCGCGTGTACCTTTAGACGAAGCGCGCAAACGCCTGGGGATCGAGTTACCGGAAGAAGGTGGCGACACCCTCGGCGGGTTTATTTACAGCCAGTTGGGCCGCGTGCCCGCGGTAGCGGACCGCATCGAGTACGGGGATACGGTTTTTGAGGTGCTGTCGGTGGCCGGACGCCGGATCAAGCAGGTGCGGGTGAGCCGGCATGTGACGGAGCTTGTGGGTCAGGGTGAGAGTGAAGCGACGAATGAGCGTGCGGGCGAATCAGCCAATCAGCGAATCAACGAATCCACGAATCAGCGAATCCACGAATCAGCGAGACAGTCGGCGCTTGCGCGAGTCTGAGCTGCGTGAGTTGGTCGCGGTCGCGGCTGCGGCGCGCGCACGGGCTTATGCGCCCTATTCGCACTTTGCGGTCGGCGCGGCGCTGCGCGTAGCGGATGGCGCGATTTATATGGGTTGCAACGTCGAGAACGCCTCTTATGGGCTGACGATCTGCGCCGAGCGGAACGCGGTGGCGCACGCCGTGGCGAGCGGGGCGCGCGATCTCGTCGCGATCGCAGTGGTGACCGAGAACGGCGTGACGCCGTGCGGCGCGTGCCGCCAGGTGTTGGCCGAATTCGGCCCGGCGATGACGGTGATCGTCGCCGACACGCGCGGCAACCGCCGCAGCTACATGTTGGGCGAGTTGTTGCCCGATGCGTTTAGCCCAGAGCAGCTTAAGGACGATTGAAAGCCCCGATGTGTGGGCGCTGCGCCTGGATCGCATACGATGAGGAAATGCCTGTGAAACGCTTGCTACTGCTGATCTGTCTGTGCCTGTCGTTCGTTGCCCCGGTCGCACACGCGGCGCCCGTCGCTTCAGTTGGGCGTATCGCCGAGGTCTGCCAACAACCCTTCACGCCGATCTACCAGATTCAGGGCCGCGGCAGTGCGGCCGCGATCACCGGGGCGGTGACAACCCAGGGCGTCGTGATCGGCGACTACGAGTTGCCGGGCGGCACGGGGCAAATCCGCGGTTTCTATCTGCAGGATCTGAACGGCGACGGTGATGCCGCGACCTCCGATGGCATCTTTGTCTTCGACAATGGCGCCAATAACGTGACGTTGGGTCAGGTCGTGCGGGTCAGCGGCACGGCCGGCGAGTACAACGGGCAGACGCAAATTTCCAATTCGAAAGTCATTCAGTGCGATGTGACCGGCAGTGTGACGCCGACCGAGGTCACGCTGCCAGCGCCGGCGATGGACTATTGGGAGCGGTTCGAGGGGATGCTGGTACGCTTCCCGCAGACCCTTTACATCACCGAGCATTATCAACTCGGCCGATTCGGTCAAGTCGTCATGACCGCGGCGTCGGATCGTCTGCGCCAGCCGACGAGCCTGGTCGCGCCAGGCGATGCAGCGCGTGCGATGCAGGTCGCCAACGGCCTCAACCGGATCCTCGTTGACGATGCAGTGAACGATCAGAATCCCGACCCGCTCGTGTTTGGCCGCGGGGGCCAGCCGCTGAGCGCGACGAACACGCTGCGCGCCGGCGATAGCGCGACCGGCATCGTGGGCGTGCTGGTCTACGACTGGGCCGGCAACGCGGCCAGCTCCAACACCTACCGCGTCCGGCCGGTGGGCGCATTGGGGGGCGGCCTGCCGGCATTCCAGGGGAGCAATCCACGACCGGCTGCGCCGGGCAATGTCTCCGGCCGGCTGCGCGTGGCTTCGGCTAATCTGCTCAACTACTTCAATACCTTCGACGGCCTGCCGGACAACGTAGACAACTGCACCAATGGCGCCGGCGGCGCCGCGACCGACTGCCGCGGCGCGGATACAAGTGTCGAGTTCGACCGCCAATCGGCCAAGGTCGTCGCCAGTTTGCTGGGCGCGGGCGCCGACATCATCGGCATTGCCGAGATCGAAAACGATGGCTATGGGCCAGCCAGCGCGATCCACGATTTGGTGGGCCGGCTGAATGCCGCCACGGCCGCGGGGATGTATGCTTTCATTGATGCGGATGCGGCCACGGGCCAGGCCAACGCGCTGGGCACGGACGCCATCAAGGTCGGCTTGATCTACAAACCGGCCAAAGTCGCGCCGGCTGGGAAGGCTGCGGCCCTCAACACCGAGGCGTTCGTGAACGGCGGCGATAGCGCCGAGCGCAATCGGCCGGCCCTGGCGCAGACGTTCGCAGAGTCGGCGACCGGCGAGCGGTTCACCGTGGTCGTCAACCATCTGAAATCGAAGGGGAGCGCCTGCGATGCGCCGGACATCCTCGACGGCCAGGGCAACTGCAACAAGGTGCGCACACGGGCGGCCGAGGCGCTCATCGCGTGGCTGGCGACTGATCCGACCGGCGCGGCCGACCCCGATGTGCTGATTCTCGGCGATCTCAACGCGTACGCGCAAGAGGATCCCGTCACGGCGCTCAAACGTGCCGGTTATACCAATCTGATCGAACGTTTTCTGGGCGCGACGGCCTACTCCTACGTCTTCGACGGCCAGTGGGGCTACCTCGATCATGCGCTGGCGTCTGCCAGCCTCACGCCCCAGGTGGCCGGCGTCGCCGAATGGCACGTCAACGCGGATGAGCCGTCGGTGCTCGATTACAATACGGATTACAAATCGGCGGGACAAGTCAGCAGCCTCTATGCCGGTGATCTCTATCGTTCGGGCGATCACGACCCGACGATCATCGGCCTGAACCTGGCGCGGCCGGTCGTGAGCACGCCGACCAGCGCGCCGCCGACCCCGACGCAAGCGCCGTCGCCGACGCCCGCGCCCCAACCTGAACCGGGGACGCCGATTCAACCCGGCCCAGCCGTCCTCGGCGTGCTCGCCGTTCTCGCGCTGATCGGCGCGCTCCTGTTCGTGCGACGCCAGCGAACGGCGGCCCGGAAGAAGGCGTAGATGGCGCGTCGGGCGAGCAAGCGGGTGAGGAGAAGCCGGTGACGATAGCCACGCTGAATGATCGGGTTGCCGAGGTGCGCGCTCTGGCGGATGCCAAGGGCTTTTCGTCCGCGCCGGAGCGCATCTGGGAGATGTTGGCGCTGATCCACACCGAGGTTTCCGAGGCGACCGACGCGTACAAGAAGGGCGAGTCGCTCGATCACGTGGGCGAGGAGCTGATTGATGCGGTGATCCGCATCTTTCACCTGCTCTCGGCCCTGGGGCTGGACGCCGACGCGCTCTTCGATGAGAAGATGGCACGCAACTGGCAGCGGCCGCACAAGTTCAACACCGTGCGCGGGGGATAAGGATCTCACCGCAAAGACGCGAAGAACGCAAAGCCCTAGGTT
>CAZYHE010000309.1:0-6006 GCA_964647225.1 uncultured Anaerolineales bacterium | reverse complement strand
ATGATGCGGAGGGCAATCGCGTCAAGGGAACCGTGGCTGGCGTGACGACCGTCTATCTCGCCGGGCTGTACGAATGGCAGAACGGCGCGGTCACGAAGTATTATGAGGACGGCGCCATGCGGCGCACGGGCCACGCGACCGACAACGGCGTATTCTACGTGGTCAGCGACCACCTGCGTTCCACCAGCGTGTTGGTCAACCGGGACGGGACGGTGAAGATCCGCAACTTCTACTATCCGTATGGCGGGAACCGGGGTGGGAGCGCGTTTAGCGGCATCACGACCAAGCGGTTCACCGGCCAATACCACGAACAAGGTCTGCCTGGCGGTGAGGGCTTGAGCTACTACACAGAGACGCTTATTATTGCCGACCAAACATCCGCGCCAACTCCGTCGCGCTGACGTGGATCATCGTCGGCCGGCCGTGCGGACAGGTGCGCGGCGACCGGCAGGCCTCCAGCCGGCGCACCAACTCTTGCATCTCGGTCAGGCTCAACACCTGCCCGCCCTTCACTGCCGCGCGCTTGCAGATGAGGGTGATCAGCGCGGCCTCGTGCGTGGCGCCCACCACGTCGTCCGCCTGCGCCAGCCCGTCCACGATCTCGATCACCGCGGCCTGGGGGGTGTCCTTGCTGAGGATGGCCGGGAGGCTGCGGACGAGATAGCTGCTGCCGCCGAATGGCTCGATCGCGATGCCCAACTCGGCCAGCGTCCCCAACTCCTCGGCCGCAACCGCCGCCTGCTCCGGGCTGAGGTCGAGGACGAGCGGCTCGAGCAGCGGCTGGATCGCCAGCTTTTGGGCCGCGCGTTCGGCCAGGAATTGCTCGTAAAGCACCCGTTCGTGCGCGGCGTGCTGGTCAATCAGATACAGCCCATCTGGCCCCTCACAGATGACATACGTCGCGCCGAGCTGGCCGACGACGCGCAACAGCGGCAAGAGGGCGGCTGGGGGTTGGGGGCTGGGGGTTGGGGGCCGAAAAGAATCTTCTGACTCCTGGCCCCTGACTCCTGACTCCCGTCCCAGGTCTGCGCCGGCAAACAACCGCGCCTGGCCCGCACCGGCATTCAGCAGCGCATCGCGGCGCTCGGCCCAGGCCGGGCCGCCAAACGGCGCCGCCCGACCTTCGTCCGGGGAAGCCCAGGCCGCGGGCGAACCTTCCGGTGCGCCGCCCAGGCTCACCTCCGGGATCGGCGCGTGATCCACCAGTGCGCGGCGGACCGCCCGCTGCACCGCGGCGTACACCCGGCTGGTCTCCCGGAAGCGCACCTCGGCTTTGGTCGGATGCACGTTGACATCCACCTCCGCGGGGTCAATCTCGATGAAAATCACCGCCACGGGATAGCGCCCGGTCGGCAGCAGCGTGTGATACGCCTGGATCACGCTGTAACCGATGGAGGTATCCTGGAACCAGCGCCGATTGACGAACAACGTGATATACCCCCGGTTCGCGCGATGCAAACTCGGCGCGCCCACATAACCGAAAACCCGAATGGCGGATGACACATCGGCGAAACCCACGGCATCCCCCCGCGGCTCCCCAGCTTCGTCTACTTGCTGATTTGCCACCTCGATCATCTCCCGCGCCAGCTCCAGCCCGTACACCTTCGCCAGCACATCGTAGAGCTTGCCGCTGCCGGTGGACTGGAAAACGAGTTTGCCGTCGCTGACCAGGCTGAAGCGGCGGTCGGGGTAGGCCAGGGCAAAGCGGGTGATGATCTGCTGGGTGTGGCTGGCCTCGGTGGCGGGCTGCTTCAGGAATTTCAGTCGCGCCGGCACATTGGCGAAGAGGTGCTCGACCGTAATGACCGTGCCCGGCGGCGCGCCGTGCGGCTCCTGGGCCGCTTCGACGCCCTCGGACTTGCGCAGGAGCGTCCCGATCTCTTCGGCGCGGGCGCGCGTGACGAGCGTGACCTGGCTCACCGCGCCAATGCTCGCCAGCGCCTCGCCCCGGAAGCCGAGCGTGGTCAGATGGGTCAGGTCGTCGGCGGTGGTGATCTTGCTGGTGGCGTGTCGCGCAAACGCCAGCGCGGCCTCGGCCGCGGGGATGCCGCAGCCATCATCCTGGACGCGCACCAGCCGGCGGCCCCCCTCCCGGATTTCCACGCGGATATCGGTCGCGCCGGCGTCAAGGCTGTTCTCGACCAACTCCTTGACGACCGACGCGGGCCGCTCGACCACTTCTCCGGCGGCGATCTGGTTGGCAACTTCGGTAGGCAGGATGCGGATTGGCATGGGGGAATTGTAGCACAAGGCGGGAGAGATCGGTAAAGTAACAGGGTCGGTACAATGTTTGACAGACACGGCGCGTCGCGCGATAATGGGCTACGGTTAGCTACGTCATGCTCACCCAGGACGATTTTTGCAATGCGCCAACCTACAACCTACCAACTTACCAATCTACCAATGTACCAATCTACCCGCTCACGCACTACTTCAACCCAAAAGGAATTTTCTCAAAATGGACACCCGACCAAACGGCCCACAAATTGCAGTCTTTATGGATTTCGAAAACGTGGCGACCTCGGCAGAGGCCAATTTCGGCGATTTCGACGTTACGGCGGTCATGGATCTCCTGCGCACGCGGGGGCGATTGCTCATCAAACGTGCGTATGGCGACTGGGGACGTTTTCATCGCTATCGGCGGGCGATGCTGGAAAACGGCGTAGATCTGTTTCAACTTTACTCCGTCGGCATGCAGCAGAAGAACCGGGCCGATGTCCGGCTGGCGATTGATGCGCTCGAAACGGTCTTTACCCGGCCAAGCATTGATCTGTACGCGGTCATCTCCGGCGACAGCGACTTCACGGAACTGATCCACAAACTGCGCGATCATGGCAAATACACCATCGGCATCGGGCTGCGTTCGGCCACCAGTGACCTGCTGCGCCGGGCCTGCGATGAGTTCATCTTCTACGAGACGCTGGTCATCGAGGAGGCGGTGGATATCTCCGACGAACTGCGCCTGCCCGATGCGCGCGAACTGCTGCGCCGCGCGCTGAGCGCGGCCGAGCAGAAAGGGGAGTTGCCCATCTTCGCCGGCCGGCTGAAGCAGATCATTCTGAGCCTCGACTCTTCCTTCAGCGAGGCCAACTACGGCTACCAGCAGTTCCGGGCGTTCCTGGAGGCCCATCCCGACCTGGTGGCGCTCGAAGAGCAAGGGTTGCAACTTTTCGTCAGCACGCCGAAGGCCGCGCCCCCGCAACCCGTGGCGCCGCCGCCCCTCGCCAAACCGACCCCCGAGCCGGCGGCCCAACGCCCGATCGCCAGTGGCGCGAACGTGACACCATCAGCCGTCGCGCTGCCCACCAGCGCCGGCCCGGCCGCCGCCGCACCGGCCCGGCCGCCGACCGATCTCAGCCAGCGTTACCGCAGCTTCCTGCGCGAGGCGGGCCTCCGCATCGTGGATCTGGGCACGCGGCAGCGGGTGGCGGCCGACTTCCTGGCGACCCTCCAGAGCCGGACCGAGCCGCTATCGCTCAACGACTGCGCCGACCTCCTGAAGGATCGTTACGACGCCGAGAACGCCCTCACCCAAAAGCTGGCCGTGCCGGAGATCATGCGGCTGCTGATCATGGGCGAGGCGCTGAGCTTTGCGGGGGGCCAGGCCAGCAGCGACGCGCCGATCCGCCGGGCCGATTTGCCGGGGGTCGAGCGGCTGGTCACCGCCTGCGACCGCGTCTACATCTTGCGGCTGGCGGAGGGCGGCGTGCCGATTGACGCCGGTCAGCTCGCGCCGGTCATGTACGACGCGGACATGGGCGCGGAACGCGTGGCGGCCCTGTGCAAGGCGCTGGTCGAAGATGGCAAGATCGCGACGCAAGGCGACGGCTACACCCTGGCGCCGGCGCAGATCACCCGGCTGTTG
Organism: uncultured Anaerolineales bacterium; assembly: GCA_964647225.1. GTDB lineage: Bacteria > Chloroflexota > Anaerolineae > CG2-30-64-16 > CG2-30-64-16 > CAZYHE01. The sequence continues at coordinate 2,141 of CAZYHE010000309.1, read as the reverse complement.
CAGCGGCCCGCGTTGGCGCTGCCCGCGGGCAACCTGGCGCGCGTCGCGCCGCCCCCCGGCGAGCCGGTCACGCCGCACACCGCCGAGGCGCTCTTCCGCGAAGGCTCGGAGTTGCGCCAGAAGGACTTCGCCGGTAGCGCCCAGCGTTACCTGCAGGCGGCACGGGTCCAGCTCGATGCGCTGCGGGTCTCGCAGGCGCGGGCCGGCTTCGATGACCTGAAATGGTATCTGGCGAGCTACTGCTCGGTGAAGGCCGGCCACGCCTTCGTCACCGGCAACTACGCCGAGGCCGCGCCCTACTACCTGGCCTTCTTCGGGCTGGCGCAAGAGGCCGACTGCGTATGGCCGCGCATCCAACGGTTGGTCAATCCGATGGCGAGCTACTTCTATGCGATTGCGGGCAAAGAGCTTGACGAGCCGGTGCCGCCCAACCTGGGCCGCTCGCTGGCCTACCAGGTGGCGCTCCGCATCCACAACCATGCCAATCCTCGGGTGGCCGCCGCGTGGGAAGACTTGATGCGCCGGCTGGCCGAGGCCAACCTGGGCATGATCCGCCAGACACATCGCGAGATCACCAGCCAGGCCGGCCCCGTGGCGCAGGTGGGCAGCGAGAACCTGGCGCGCATCGAGCGCACGCGGGCGTTCCTGGCCGGCCTGATCGCCCAACACGAACAAGTGGGCGCATGAGCGAATGGCGAATGGGCGACTTCGAGATTCGCCGATTCGCCGATTTGCTGATTCGCTTGTCAACCTGCTTGCCTCATGGTATCATGCCAGTTGACTACCCGGCGACATTCTTGGAAGGAGACCCACGATGAGCATTCGCAAAGCATTGCTGGTCGGCATCAACGAATATGCCGATGCGCCCCTGCGCGGCTGCGTCAACGATGTCAAGCAGATGCAGGCGTTGTTGCAGCGGTATTATGGCTTCGAGGCGGGCGAGATTAAACTGTTGTTGGACGACGCCGCGACGGGCGCGGGAATCCTGGCGGGGCTGGAGTGGCTGGCCGGCGGCGGGGATGACGCGGACGCGGTGCGCGTCTTTCACTATTCCGGCCACGGCAGCCATGTGGCCGACCAAAACGGCGACGAGCCGGATGGCCGCGACGAGTGCCTCGTGCCCTACGATTACCGAACCACAGGCATGTTGATTGACGATCTCCTCAAGACCTACTACGACCAGTTCCCGCGCCAGGGCAACCTGACCCTGGTGATGGACTGCTGCCATTCGGGCACGATCAGCCGGCTGGTGGGCGGGACCGCCTTCCGGTTCCTCCCCGTGTCGGAAGCCGAGCAGGCGCGCATTGATGCCGCCGCGGCCAGCTATCTCGAACAGCAGAACCGCTTCATCCTGGAGAGCCTGGCCCAATTGGCAAACCAACTCTTTGGTGACGCCCTCTTCGCCAAACAAGAAGAGCTCGCCGCAGAATACCGGGTGCGCCGCGCCGGCCGCGTCCAGACCCAAGAGAACAACCTGCTGCTGGCCGGCTGCCAAAACGTCCAGACCTCGGCCGACGCCTTCATCGGGAGCGCGTTCCACGGCGCATTCACCTACTATCTGGCCGAAGCGATCACCCAGGCGAACGGCCGGCTCACCTATCGCGACCTGGCAGATCGAATCGCGGCGAAACTAGGAGCCGAAGGCTACGATCAGATCCCGCAACTGGAATATCTGGGGCAGCGCGACCAGGGATGGGTGTTCCAGCCGTTTGCGTGAACGGAGAAGACATCGTCGTAGTATAGGGCCTTGTGCCCGTGGGCGTCGCGATTGTGCCCGCCCCGTCGCCCACAAGGGGCTACGCTACACCAGTCGGAAGGAGCGCCTGTGCCAGAACCGCTGCTGCGCGTGCAACTCACGCAGGGGGCCGACGGCCAGGTCCATGTCCTGACCATCGCCAGCCCCACCGGCCAGCCCGAAAGCCGGGTGGCGCCGCCCTTCACCGCGCCGGCCGAACGCCAGGCGGTGGCCCAAGCGTTGGAGGCCATCCGATTCGAGCTGCCGGCTTGGCAGCAAAGCCCGGCGGCGTTCCAAGCGCTCCAGGCGCTGGGTCTGGGCGATGAAGGCGGCTTCACCCGCGTGCGGGAGCAGGTCGGCGAGACGCTCTTCGCGGCGTTCTTCCCGCCGGGCGGCCTGCGCGAGG
>CAZYHE010000308.1:0-6007 GCA_964647225.1 uncultured Anaerolineales bacterium | reverse complement strand
GACACCACCAACCTGGGCGCCATCGAGGCCGCGTGCGAGATGATCAAGCGCCAGCCGATCATTAACTCTACGTCGGCCGAGGCCGAGCGGCTGGAGAAGGTGCCGCTCGTCGCCGCCAAGTACCACACCAAGCTGATCGGCCTCACCATGGAAGCCGAGGGCATCCCGATCAGCGCAGAGGCGCGCGTCAACATCGCGCTGGAGAAGCTGATCCCCCGCTGCGAAGAGGTGGGCATGCCGCTGGAGGATTTGATCGTGGATCCGCTGGTGCTGACCGTGAGCGGGTGCCAGCAGTACGTGCCGGAGTGCATCGAGGCCGTGCGCATCCTCAAGGTGACGGGCGCGGGCGTGCAGGTCGGCCTGAGCAACGTCTCGAACGCGGTGCCCAACGAGATGCGGCCGCTCATCAACCGCGTCTACTGCGTCATGCTGATGGGCGCGGGGCTGGACACGATGATCGCCGACCCGCTGGACAAGAAGCAGAACGAGTTCATCCACATCATCGAGCAGCGCGACGACAGCACGGCGGTCGGCAAACTGCTCCTGGCCCTCCACGACGCCGTTGCGGCCCAGGAAGAGCTGAGCCTGGATGCCGTGGATATGAGCGACCCCGAGCAGGCGGACATCTGGAAGACGGTGCAAATCCTGCTGAACAAGGTGATCTACGCGGATTCGTATTTGCGGGTGTAGGTTGGTAGATTAGTAAATTGGTAAGTTGGTAGATTGGTAGGTTGGTCAACCAATCTACCAATCTACCAATCTACCATGTACCAACTTACTGCCCCGCGCAAGGAGGCGCCCATGATCGCGGTCAAAGAGGCCCCGAAAGTGAATAGCCAGGAACTGTTAGCCAAGGCGCAAAAGCCATCGGCCGACGCGATGAAGCTACACCCGTTCTACCGCGGGAAAATCGAGACCGTCCCGAAGGTGTGTATCCGCTCGCTGGATGATTTCGCCATCTGGTATACGCCCGGCGTGGCCGCGCCGTGTCGAGCAATCGAGAAGGATCCCGATCTCGTCTACGAGCACACGAATAAGTGGAACACCGTGGCCGTCATCTCCGATGGCACGCGCGTGCTGGGGCTGGGCGATATCGGCCCCAAGGCCGGGTTGCCGGTGATGGAGGGCAAGGCGCTGCTCTTCAAGTGGCTCGGCGGGGTGGATGCGGTGCCGATCATGCTCGACACCAAAGACCCCGATGAGATTATCCACACGGTCTTGATGCTCCAGCCGGCCTTCGGGGGCGTCAACCTGGAGGACATCTCCCAGCCGAAGTGCTTCCGCGTGCTCGACACTTTGCGCGAGAAGGCCGAGATCCCGATGTGGCATGACGATCAGCAAGGCACGGCCTGTGTCACCGTGGCTGGCTTGCTCAATGCGCTCAAGATCGTCGGCAAGCCGATCGGGGAGGTGAAGGTCGCGTTTATCGGTTCCGGCGCGGCCAACGTGGCGATCACGCGCCTCTGCTTTAAGGCGGGCGTGGACCCGGCAAAGTGCTTCATCGTGGACAGCCAGGGTATCTTGGGGCGCGACCGGCAGGATGTATTTCTGCGCCGCGCTGAGTTCGTAGATAAATGGCGAATGTGCCAAACCACTAACGCGGAAGGGCGGAAGGGCGGCATCGCCGAGGCGTTGATCGGCGCGGATGTCGTCATTGCGGTGAGCAAGCCCGGTCCCGGCACGATCCTGCCCGAATGGATTCGCGGCATGGCCGAAGATGCGATCGTCTTCGCCTGCGCCAATCCTGTGCCGGAGATCTGGCCGTGGGAGGCCCAGGCTGCCGGCGCACGGATCGTCGCCACCGGCCGGTCCGACTTCCCCAACCAGGTGAATAACTCGCTGGGGTTTCCTGGCATCTTCCGCGGCGCGCTGGACGTGCGAGCGCGCACCATTACCGATGAGATGTGTATCGCGGCGGCCGAGGCGCTTGCCGGCGCCGCGCCCGATGGGGGCATGGATCCCGATTGTATCTTGCCGATCATGACCGAATGGGAAGTGTACGCCCAGGAGGCGGTGGCCGTCGGCATGAAAGCGCAGGAGCAGGGCGTCGCCCGGTTGACCTTCAGCGCCGAAGCGTTGTTCAATCAGGCCGCCGTCATGATCCAACGTTCCCGCAGGCTGACGGAAATGATGATGGAGACGGGGCTGATTGCGGAGCCACCGGCGGAGTAACTTGGGATTTGGTAAATTGGGGCCTGGTAAATTGGGACTTGGTAAATTGGTAGCTTGGAAGAATCCACCAAGCTACCAACCTACCGATCTACCACTCTACCCACCCACAGGAGTGCATCCATGTACGACCTCATCATCATCGGCGGTGGGCCGGCCGGGCTGACGGCGGCGGTTTATGGCATCCGTAAGCGACTCAACTGCGTGCTCATCAGCCCCGACCTGGGCGGCAAGGCGATGGCGCGCATGCATGTCGAGGGCGCCGACACCTATCAGGTGATTGACGGCGCCGAGCAAATCCGCCGCTTCCGCGGTGAAATCGAGTACCTTGACTTCGCGCGCATCCTGGAGAAGGTCGTCAGGTTCGAGAAAACGGACGACCACTTCGTGGTGACGACCAGCAGCGGCCGCCGGCTGGAAGCGCGCGCGGTCCTCCTGGCGACTGGCGCCGATGCGGTGCGGCTGCACGTGCCGGGCGCCGACCAGTTCTTCTTGCGCGGGGTGGCGTATTCGACCGTGAGCTACGCGCCGCTTTACATTGACAAAACGGTGGCGCTGGTAGGCGCCAGCGAGATGGCGCTGCGCGGGGTGGGCGAACTGGCGCAGATCGTCAAGCAGCTTTACTGGATCGCGCCGACCCACGGCCAATTGGACACGCCCCTGGGCCGCCGGATGCAGGCGGCGGAACACGTCACCTTGCTGGAGAATTGGGAGCCGGTTGCCGTCGCGGGCGACACCTTCGCCCGGCGTCTGGTGGTCAAGGCGCCCGACGGCGAGCAGCGCACCCTGGAGGTGGACGCGATCTTCGTGGAGCTTGGCCTCAAGCCCCATTCCGAGTTGGTTCAGGGCTGGGTCGAGTTGGATCACGAGCAGCGCGTGATCGTCAACAGCGAGGCCGAGACCAGCGTCGCCGGCCTCTTCGCGGCCGGCGACGTGACGCATCTCCCCGCCGAGCAGGTGCTCATCGCCATCGGTGAGGGCGCGAAGGCGGCGTTGAATGTGTATGAGTATTTGATGAAGTAGACGGGTATGTTGGTAAATTGGTACAGTGGTAGATTGGTCTCCCGGCAGTTCCACCAAGTTACCAACCTGCCAAGTTACCAGTCTACCAGTCTACCAACCTACCAATCTACCAATCAACCATCCCAAGGAGCAACTCCATGACCGCAAAATTGATAGATGGAAAAGTCATCTCCGAGGCCGTGCGGCGCGAGGCGGCCGCGGAGACCGCCCGGTTGAAGGCATTGACCGGCCAGACGCCTACCCTGGCGGCCGTGTTGGTGGGTGAAAACCCGGCCTCGCAAACCTATGTCGCGTCCAAGGGCAAGTCCTGCGAAGAGGCCGGCATGGGTTCGATCACCCATCGGCTGCCCGCCACGACCGGCCAGGCCGAGTTGGAGGATCTGGTGCGCCAGCTCAACGCCGACCCCGTCGTGAACGGCATCCTGGTGCAACTGCCGCTCCCGAAGGGGCTGGACGAGCAGGCCGTGCTCGACCTGATCAGCCTGAGCAAGGATGTGGACGGCTTCCACCCGATGAATATCGGCCAGCTCGTGATGAAAGGCCGCAAGCCGCAGTTCATCCCCTGCACGCCGGCCGGTTGCATCGAACTGCTCGTGCGTTCCGGGATCGAGATCGCAGGCAAGGACGCGGTGGTCGTCGGCCGCAGCAACATCGTCGGCGTCCCGGTGGCCGCGCTGCTGCAGAACGCCGACGCGACCGTCACCGTCTGCCACAGCCGGACGAAGGATCTGCCCGACAAGGTGCGCCGTGCCGATATCGTGGTGGCGGCCATCGGCCGGCCGGAATACGTGAAGGGCGATTGGATCAAGCCGGGCGCGGCCGTGATTGATGTCGGCATCAACCGCATCGCGGACCCGACCAAGAAGAGCGGTTCGCGCCTGGTCGGTGATGTCGCGTTCGATGAAGCGGCTGCCGTGGCGGGCGCCATCACCCCGGTCCCCGGCGGCGTCGGCCCGATGACGATCGCGATGTTGTTGACGAATACGGTGCGGGCGTTCAAATTGCAGCACGGGATTGCGTAGTACGTATTGCGTATTGCATAAGCTCCGCCTCATAACCAGGTTTGTGCGCAAGCACGGAACACGCAACACGCAACACGCAACTATCACCTGGAAAGGGACATTCAACATGGCGATCAGAGATTTTTGGCAAGACCGGCCGACCCCGCTGGTTTGGGCCTGGGAGGCGACCGCCTGGACGTTGCGGCTGATCAAGCCGCTGTTTCAGAAACTGGGCATGGAGCGATCGTCCGCGATCGTCAAAGTGCCCGAAGAAATCGTGAAGGGGATCCTGTTCAACTGTCAGGACTGCGCCCAGTGCATGTTGCACTACAACGGCATGACCTGCCCGATGAACTGCCCCAAGAGCCTGCGCAACGGCCCATGCGGCGGTGTCCGCCTGAACGGGCACTGCGAGGTCAAGCCGGAGATGGAGTGCGTGTGGGTCAAAGGCGTTGAGCGAGCCAAGAAGACGCCGTACGCGCATGAGATCCTGCGCCTGAACCCGCCGGTGGACTGGCGGCTGAAGGGCCAGGCGTCGTGGGTCACCTATTCGCTCGGCGCCGATCAGATTCCCACCGGCACCGATACGACGATCCGTTACGCCACCGAAGTGTTGCCAGGGGAGGCCAAATGAACGCGCCGACACCTCCTGCCCCGGCCCCGGCGGCCCCCGTTCAGACCGGCCTGACCGGCGCCAACAGCAACCTGGCGAAGATCATCGCGGCCGGCCATTTCCCCGTCTGCGTCGAGATTTCGCCGCCGGTCGGCCCGAACGTCGAGGCCATCCAGCGCGAGATCAAGACGCTGAAGGGTTACGGCGACGCCTACAATGTCACCGATAACCAATCGGCGATGGTGCATGTCTCCAGCCTGGCGGTGAGCATCATGCTCAAGCAGGCCGGCATGGAGCCGGTGATCCAATTCACCTGCCGCGACCGCAATCGCCTGGGGATACAGAGCGACATGCTGGGCGCGTCCATCTTCGGGATCAACACGATCTTGTGCCTGTCGGGCGACCATCCGATCTGGGGCGACCACCCGCAGTGCAAGCCGGTCTACGACCTGGACTCACTCAACACCATCCGCATGGCGCGCATGATGCGCAACAACCAGGTCTTCGAGAACGGCAAGCAGATCCCCCGCATCGCGCCCGACTACTTCATCGGCGCGGTGGAGAACCCCTTTGCGCCGCCCTACGAATACCGGCCCTATCGGCTGGCAAAAAAGATCGTGGCGGGCGCGCAGTTCATCCAGACGCAGCTCATCTTCAACGTGGACCGCTTCCGTGAGTTCATGAAGCGGGTGGTGGATCTGGGCCTGCACGAAAAGATTGTCATCCTGGCCGGCGTCGGCCCGATCCGCTCGATCAAAGCGGCCGAATACATGAAGAACGAAGTCGCCGGCATGGACGTGCCCGACTGGGTGCTCAAGCGGATGGAGGGGCTGTCGAAGGAAGATCAGCAGAAGGCCGGCCTCGACATTTGCTGCGAAGTCGCCAACCAGGTGCGCGAGATCGAAGGCGTGCGCGGCCTGCACATCATGGCCGTCAGTTGGCCGGCCGCCGTGCCGCAGGTGTGCAATATGCTGGGGTTGTACCCGCGGCCGGTCGTGTGACGCTGTAGGGGCAGGTTTCTGCGCGACGAACGAGAATCAGTCGTTCTGCAATCGACTTGGCGCGTGACAGAGTCGCGATTGGCGCTGGCAAACCTGCCCCTACAACTCAAAACGTTTGCCGCCTCTCATCATCTGTGCTACAATGGCGTCAGAAAGATACAGCATGTTGCACGGAGGATGCCGGCGATGATTTCCGATGA
>CAZYHE010000307.1:0-6020 GCA_964647225.1 uncultured Anaerolineales bacterium | reverse complement strand
GCGTCTACACCCGCGGCCGGCTGCACGCCAAGGCGTACATCTTCGACTATGGCCAGCTGTTCGATGCCGCCGGTCGCCCGGTGCCCCGCAACGAGCGCGGGGTTGCCGTCGTCGGCTCCAGCAACTTCACCCTCTCCGGCATCGCGACCAATACCGAACTCAATGTGGTGGTGCATGGCAGCGCCAACCATGAGGAGTTGACGCGCTGGTTCGAGACCCTCTGGGGCGAGTCCCAGGACTTCGAGCCAAGCCTGATGCAAGAACTGCGCCAGTCCTGGCCGCTGGCCCAAGTCACGCCTTACGAGGTCTACCTCAAGGCGCTCTACGAGATTGTCGGAGACCGGCTGGCCGGCGATGAAGCCGACGAATTCCTCTGGAGCGACGACATCACCGCGGTCTTGGCGGAGTTCCAGGAACATGCGGTGCGCCAGGCCGTGAAGATGATCCGGCGCCACGGCGGCTGCTTCGTCTCGGACGTCGTCGGCCTGGGCAAGTCCTACATCGGCGCAGCGGTCGTCAAGCACTTCGAGCGCGCCGACCGAGCGCGTTCGCTGATCATCTGCCCGGCGCCGCTGGTCGAGATGTGGGAACACTACAACGAGGCCTATCAGCTCAACGCCCGCGTGCTCTCGATGGGCTTGCTGAAGGAAGATGAACGCCACTGCCCGGAGTGGCTGTTGCACGACGAGAGGTATGCCACGCGTGACTTCGTGCTGGTGGATGAAAGCCACAACTTTCGCAACACTGCCAGCCAACGCTACAAAGTGCTCCAAAGCTATCTCTCGGTGGGCGACCGCCGCTGCGTGCTCCTCACCGCTACCCCGCGCAATCAATCGGTCTGGGACATCTACAACCAGATGCAGCTTTTCCACCGCGGCGACCTGACCGACCTGCCCGTGGATCCGCCCAACCTGCGCGCGTACTTCGGCTTGATCGAACAGGGCCAACGTCGCCTGCCGGCGCTCCTGGCCCACGTGCTCATCCGCCGCACCCGTCAGCACATCGTGCGCTGGTACGGCTACGACGCCGAAACAGATCAACGGGTGGATCCCGACAACTTCGCCCCCTATCGCCTTGGCGAACGGCGAGCATACGTGATCGTCGGCGGGCGTCACCAGTTCTTTCCAAAACGCAAGCTCGACACGATCCCGTACAGCATCGTGGACACCTACGCCGGCCTTTATGACCGTCTGCGCGGCTACCTGGGTGCGGCCCATCGCGTGAATGGGGAGCGGGGCACAGATGAATTAACCTATGCCCGCTACGGCCTGTGGCACTACGTCCGGCCGCAGAAGCGGGAGCGCCCACCCTACATGGATCTGCAGCGGGCCGGCGCCAACCTGCGCGGCCTGATGCGGATCATGCTGTTCAAGCGTTTCGAGTCCAGCGTGTGCGCCTTCCGGGAGACGGTCAAACGTCTCTTCCGCATCCATGAGATGTTCGTGGCGGCGCTGCGGCGGGGCATTGTCCCTGCGGGCGAAGACGCCCAGGCGCTGCTTTACGAATCCGACCAGTACGAAGAGCAGGAATTGGTGGACGCGCTGGGCCAGGTCAGCGGCCGCTATGACATCCACGACTTCGACGGCGAAGCCCTGGCCGCGGATATCGAGCAAGACATCCGCATTTTGCGCGAGATGTTGGCGCTGGTCGCGCCGATCACGCCTGACGATGACGACAAGTTGATCGCGCTGCGGACCTGGCTCGCGCGGCCGGAACTCAGCGCCGGCAAGCGGCTGATCTTCACGCAGTATGCCGACACGGCACAATACCTGTATGACAATCTCAACCCGGGCGGCGCCGACCGCACGGTCGAGGTCATCTACAGCCGAGAAAAAAGCAAAGCGGAGATCGTAGGACGTTTTGCCCCGCGCGCTAACCCGCAGCAGCGGCCACCAGAAGGCACGCCAGAGATTATGACGCTTATCGCCACGGATGTGCTCTCCGAGGGCTTGAACCTGCAAGACTGCGACAAAGTCATCAACTATGATCTGCACTGGAATCCGGTCCGCTTGATCCAACGTTTCGGTCGCATTGACCGTATCGGCTCGGAGTTCGACACGATCCACGCCTACAACTTCCTCCCCGAGCGCGAACTGGAGAGCCACCTGGGGCTGCGCGAACGGCTGGCGCGGCGCATCCGGGAGATCCACGAGACCATCGGCGAGGACGCGGCCATCCTGGATCCGAGCGAGCGGCTGAACGAAGAAGCCATGTACACCATCTACACCCAGGGCGAGATCAGCCATTTCGAGGAGGATGCGGCCGACGAATTTGTGGATCTCAACGAGGCCGAAGAGATCCTCCGCCAGTTGCGCGAGGATCAGCCGGCGCTGTATGGTCGCATCACCGCGCTGCGCGACGGCATCCGTTGCGGCCGCCACGCGGGTCAGCGCGGCGCCGTCCTCCTGTGCCGATCGGGCAGCTACAAACAACTCTATCTGGTGGACGAGCGCGGCGAAGTGATCAGCCGCGACATCCCGCGCATCCTCAACACCTTGAGATGCGCACCGAACACCCCAGCCGAACCTCTGCCGCCAGGCTATAATGACCAGATCATGACGATCAAGCGTCAATTCGATCGCGAAGTGCAGGCGCGCCGCGCCGAACGTGAGCACACCCTATCGCTGACCAAGGGGCAGCAGTACGTGCGCCGCGAGCTGCGCCTGCTTCATGCGGCGGCTGAGGACAGTGATCTCCGGCGCCAGATCGAAGTGCTGGAAACCGTCTTTACCCGACCGAATCCGCGACCAGCAGTCCGCAGCGAACTAAACCGGTTGCGTCGCGACGGACTGTCCGACACCGCCCTGCTTGTGGCGCTCACCCATGCCTACAGCGTCTACGGTCTCGATGCCGAGGCTGCGCCCACTGAGATTGCCGCCGACCAGAACGACGAGTTGCCCCGCGTCGTGTGCAGTGAGAGTTTGAGCCCGTAGCGCCCATGATATCTCCCTTCCGCTCGAAAAGGAGGAACCGCGCATGTCACCCAACCGGGAAAGGCGCACGGAGCATGGGGAAAACAATCTTCCCGTGTCAAAGATGACCTTGCGGCCGGTGGTGGTTCGGTGAATCGGTACATTTGACAGCACGGTAAGTCGTGATACAATCGCATTGTAAATCATATGTTTAATCGTCTTTCCAATGAACGAGGTAAGCGATGGCTGTCGTAACCGCCAACGATCTGTAGACCTCACCGGTAGGCGAAATGCTTGCCCGTGAGGTCTTTTGGTTAGCAAATCCTCACTACCGTCTCTGGGGGGCATCAGGGCCTGTGATACGTGTATGGCGACTTCGGGCGGGCAGCCCGCCGGCGGAACCAGGGACCTGGGCGGCCGAGATGGCCGCGTTGCTGGCGCAGGTGCGCGACAGTACCTTCACCCTCGCGCTGCCCCTGCTCGGCGCGGCCGCGCTGATCGTCGCCTCTGCATCAGCCCTGCCCGATCCGGCCAGGGCCGCGTTGTGCGCGACGGCGCTCCTATGGCTGGGCGGGCTGACATGGCTGCTGCGCAACCGCAGCCCCCATTTCGCCGGCTGGCTGCTGGTGATCGGCTGGTCGGCTGCCTGCATTGCGTTGGCGACGTGGGCGGGCGCGAGCGCGGCGCTTTGGTTGTTGGCGCTGGCGGGCGGGCTGACGGTGCTGCTGTTGGGCGCGACGGCTGGCCTGGGTGTCTCGGCCAGCCTGACATTCATCTTGCTCGTCGTCCCGGAAAGCTGGTTTCCGGCGGGGCTGGCGGCTGGCCCGGCCATTCCCATCGTGGGGATCTGGGGCACGGCCGCGCTCACCTGGCTGGCGCTGCGTCCCCTGCAGATCGTGGGCGAATGGGCCTGGGCCGCCTATGGTCGCAGCCAGGCGTTGTTGAGCGACGCGCAAAACACCCAACTCCGGCTCAATCAGATGCTCGAAGACCTGTCGTCCGCCAACGCGCGGCTGATGCGGCTCAACCGCCTGGCCGACGGGCTGCGCGCGGAGGCGGAGGAGGCGCGGCGGGCCAAAGAGCAGTTCGTCGCCAACGTCAGCCACGAGCTGCGCACCCCGCTCAATATGATCATCGGCTTCAGCGAGATGATCCTCAACGCGCCGCAAGCGTACGGCACGCCGCATAGCGGCGGCCGGCTGCCCCCCGCGCTGCTGGCCGATCTGGCCGTGATCCTGCGCAATGCCCAACACCTGGCGAGCCTGATTGACGACGTGCTCGACCTCAGCCAGATCGAGGCCGGGCAGATGGCGCTGGTGCGCGAGCGGGTGGCGCTGCCGGAAGTGATCGCGGAGGCGCTGGTCGCGGTGCGGCCGCTCTTCGAATCGAAACGGCTGTCGCTGCGAGCCGATCTGGCGGATGACTTGCCCGAAATCAGCGGCGACCGGACGCGGATCAGAGAGGTGCTACTGAATCTGCTGAGCAACGCGGGCCGTTTCACCGAGCAGGGCGGGGTGACGGTGGCAGCGCGGCGCCGCGCTGACGAGCTGCTGGTGAGCGTGACCGACACAGGGCCGGGCATCGCGCTCGCGGATCAGCGCCGTCTGTTTCAGCCCTTCCAACAGTTGGATAGCTCGCTGCGGCGGCGTTTCGGCGGCACGGGCCTGGGCCTGAGCATCAGCCAGCGTTTCGTGGAGATGCATGGCGGCCGGATGTGGGTGGAGAGCGCGGCGGGGGCCGGCGCCACTTTTCACTTCACGCTCCCCATCGAGCCGCCCGTGCGGTTGGCCGCTGGCGCCGGTCGCTGGCTGACCCCGTCGTGGGAATACCTGGAGCGCAGCCATCCGTCATTGGCGCCTGTTCCGCCGTCTCAGCCTGAGATCGTCGTTTGCGAGAGCGGCGGATCGGTGGCGCACCTGCTCACCCGTTACCTCCAGGACGCGAGGGTGACCGCGACGCCAGACCTGGCCGAAGCGTTGGCGCAGGCGGCGAGTTTACGCGCCCAGGCGGTGGTGATCAACGCGACCTCGGCGGCCGAGATGTTGGCGCAGCTCGAATCGGCTATCGCCCTGCCCGAGGGGATCCCGGTGATGGTGTGCTCGGTGCCCGGCGCGCCCGACGCGGCCGGCAGCCTGGGGGTGGCCGACTACCTGGTCAAGCCGGTGGCGCGGGAGAAGTTACTGGCTGCGCTGGATAAGCTGGGGATGGACGGCAAGAAGGTGTTGGTGGCGGATGACGACGCGGAGGCGCTGCGCCTCTTCTACCGCATGTTGACCTCGGCCGGTCGCGGCTACCGGGTGCTCACCGCGCCCGATGGCCGCCAGGCGTGGGCGATGCTCCGGGACGAGCGGCCGGATGTCCTGCTCACAGACCTGATCATGCCGGAGATGGATGGCTTCGAGCTACTGGCGGCGAAGAACGCCGACCCCGCCCTGGCCGGCATCCCGGCCGTGGTGCTTTCGGCGCGCGATCCGCTGGGCCAGCCGATTGTCAGCAAGGCGTTCGCGGTGACGGGACAGGCGGGATTGTCACTGGGGCAACTGCTGGCGGGCATTACGACGCTGAGCAAGGTCGCCACCGGGCGGCTAGAAACCCCGCGCTGATGTGGTCGAGAGCTGTGAAAGGCTGTTTGACGGGCGTGATGTGATAGACTATACTCCATTTCCGGAGGAGATTATACGATGTACACGACTTTCACAGCGATCTATGAACAAGGAATTTTGCGTCCTCTGCTACCGCTTTCTCTACCCGAACACGCGCGCGTCGAAGTACGCATTATCCAGCGGTCTGCCGATGCAAAAAAGGCGGTCGCGGATCAGCAGGATATCTATCGGGCACTGATGGATGCCGGTTTGGTTAAGGCTCAGGCGCAAATCGAGTTTGTTCCTCCTTTCTCCGACGTAGACCTTGCGGCTGCGGCCGCGGCGTTGGCTGCGGCCGGCCCCATCTCGGATCTGGTCATCGCTGAGCGAGCAGAGTCATACTGATGGCACTGTCGTACTATCTGGACACCAGCGCGCTCAGCAAGCGCTACGTTAACGAAGTTGGGTCTTCCTGGATACGCACTCTTACTGCGCCTGCGACGGGTCACGCGCTTGTGACGGCGCG
>CAZYHE010000306.1:0-6032 GCA_964647225.1 uncultured Anaerolineales bacterium | reverse complement strand
CGTGTCTGTGAGTTCGATTGTTCGGATTCCAACGCCATCACGACCGCCGCGCTCACCCAAGAAAAGTACAACCTCCTGTTGAATGCCATCGAATACCAGTTTCCGAAACGTGATGAGGATGATCTTATCGAAGTGATCTGTAAGAAACCGGCGCAGGTCGGCGGCATAACCCACCTGCATCAGTTCAGCCGGGATGACCATCGCCAACCGTCCGCTGTCCGGCTTTAGCAACAGCGTCGAAGCCACGACAAATGGAACCCATGCATTCATCAGACGCGTGGGGCGCAGTCCGGCATGTTTTAGAAGCCGAAAGGCGACGGCGCGGTGTTCCTCTTGGAAATTCTGATAGCGAATGAAGGGCGGATTGCCGATGGCGACATCGAATCGGCGTTCGCTGAATAAGCTCTGCTCGCAATAATCAAGAAAGTCACCCACCCAAATCGTATCTGCAGATGACAGGCTCAGAGAAGCCAGCCGATCCAGCGCCTTTTGCGCCTCTGCCGGATCTATCTCAACCCCCTGCAACTGCCGGGCCAATTCATTTCGACTTCCACCGCGCGCGACGAGCGTCGCAGCGGCGGCCGTCAGGATATTGCCATCGCCGCAACTTGGTTCCAACACTGAATCAGAACTGCATCGAATCGCCCAATCCGCCAGGAAATCGGCGATTCGATCCGGTGTGTAGTATCCTCCACGTAGCTTCTGATCGGTGGCGGGCGCTTTCATGTCATATACCTCTGGGGCGGCATTATACCCTCCCCAGTGGGTTCGGGTCAAACGGCCTCGCGCTCACCCGTTCTGACATTGCCCGCGTGCTCACGCGCGCGGCCCCAGCCCGCGTCTCAGCCACCCGACCAGCTCGCTGACCCACAGCACGAGCGAGGCGGCGCCGATGGCCGCGGCCAGTTCGCCGGCCGAGAGGGGCGCGAGGCCGAGCAGGCCGTTGAGCGCCGGCGTGTAGATCGCGGCCAGTTGCAGCGCGACGACCAGCAGCACCGCGACCAGGAGCGGCGTGTTGGCGGGCAGGCCCAGGCCGGCCGGTGAACCCCGGCCGGCGCGCAGGGCAATCGCCCGGAAAGCCTGCGCAAAGACAAGGGTGGCCATCACCAGGGTGTCCCAGCGCAACTCGCTCATCTCCCGCGTGCCCGCCGCCAGGCTGACGTTCAGGCCAACCGCGCCGATCAGGATGCCGCCCCCGATGATCGGCAGGCCCAGGCCGCGGCTGAAGAGGCCCTGGGGGTGCTGATCCGGCGGCCGGCCCCGCGCGCCGCGCGCATCCGCCGTCGCGCTCAGGCCGATGCCGAGCACGCCGTCGCCGACGAGGTTCATGGCGAGCAATTGGAGGGGGTTGAGCGGCAACGGCAGCCCCAGCAGGGGGGCAATCAGCACGACCAGCGCCTTGCCGAGGTTGCCCGCCAGGGCAAACCCGCTGAATTTGCGAATGCGGTCGGCGACGTCGCGGCCCTCTTCGACGGCCGAGAGAATCGTCCCGAAGTGGTCTTCGAGCAGCGTCAGCGCCGCGGCCTCCCTGGACACCTCTGTGCCGGCCACGCCCAACGCCGCGCCGGCGTCGGCGGCCTTGAGCGCCGGCGCATCATCCAGGCTATCCCCCGTCAGCGCGACGATGTGCCCGCGGCTCTGCAAAGCGCGAACGATGCTGAGCTTGTGCGCTGTCCCGACCCTGGCAAACACAGAAACGTCCTCGATCACGCCCCGTAGGGCCGCCGGCGTCATCTGGGTGATTTCCGGGCCGGTCAGGATGCGGCCGCCCGCGCTGATTCCAAGCGCGGCGGCGATCTGGCCCGCCGCCAGCGGCGCGTCGCCGGTGAGGAGCACGGGCCGGATGCCCGCGGCGTGACAGGCCGCGACCGCTGCCGGCGCGGCGGGCCGCGGCGGGTCCAGCAAGCCGATCAACCCGACCAGGGTCATCCTGCGTTCCAAATCTGACCCGCTGGGCGGCTGCGGGTCGGTTTCGGCAAAGGCATCCCGTTCGGGTGCGATGGCCCGGAACGCCACGCCGATCACGCGCAACCCCTGGCCGGTCAGTTCGTCGTGGATGGCCGCCAGCCGCGCCCGCCACGCCGCATCTAGCGGCTCAGGATGATCTTCGACCCAGACTGAGTCGGAGATTTCAGCCAGCCCCGCGACCGAGCCCTTGGTGAATGCGAGCCAAAAATCGGGCAGGAGGGGGAATTGGCGCGCCAGGAAGGGGGCAAGGGGCGTGTCGGCGCCGGCGCGTCTGGTGACCTGATGCACGGTCGTCATGCGGCCGCGTTCGGCGTCGAATGGAAACTCGGCTACGCGGGGCAATGCGGCATCCAGCGCCGCCTTCCACAGCCCGCCGCGGGCCGCCGCCACGACCAACGCGCCCTCCGCCGGATCGCCGGGGGCGTGGAAATGTCCGGGCATGCCGGGGTCGGGCCGCAGGCGGGCGTTGTTGCACAAGGCGCACGCGCCCAGGAGCAGGCCGAGCGGCGCGTGTTCGCCGTCCACCGGGGGCGCCGGCTCATCCGGCAAGATCGCCGGCTCGCGATTGTGGTAGGTCTCGGTCAAATCCACCCGCCGACCGGTCAGGTCGCACGCGGTGACGCGCAGCTCATTTTCGGTCAGGACGCCGGTCTTGTCCGCACAGATCACGGTGACCGCGCCGAGGGTCTCGACTGCGTGCAGGGTGTGGATGCGCGCTCGGCGCTTGAGCAGGCGCCGGGCGCCGAGGGCTAACGCCAGCGTCACGACCGCGGGCAAGGCTTCGGGCACGACCGCGACTGCCATGCTGGCCGCAGTTAGCATCGTCAGGTCGGACGATGCGCCCCGCAGCGCGCCCGCGCCGGCGATCACCCCGACCAGCAGGCAGGTGACGAGCGCCAGGTCGCGACCCAGGCGCGCCAGCCGGCGCTGTGATGGTGTCCGCGGGCCGGCGATATCCTGGAGGATGCCGGCCGCGCGGCCCAGTTGGGTGTCCATGCCGATCTCGGTGACCACCATCCGGCCGCGGCCAGAGACCACGGTCGTGCCCATGAAAACCATGTTGCGTTGGTAGCGCAACGCCACATCTGGGTCGGGGATGGCGGCGGTGATCTTCTCGACGGGCGCCGGCTCCCCGGTCAGGATCGCCTCGCGCATCCGCAGGCCGGCGACTTCGATCAGACGGCCATCGGCCGGCGCGGGCTGGCCGGCCGCCAAGAGGACGATATCGCCGGGCACGAGCTGCGCGGCCGCGACCGATTGCGTTTGCCCTTCCCGGCGCACGCGGACATCTGGCCCCGCCCCGCCGCGCAGCGCCGCCAGCGTCCGGCCTGCGCGGCGGGCCTGCACCAACCCGAGCAGCGCATTGAGCGCCACCACGGCCAATATCGCCGCGGCCTCCCCGAGACTGCCCGCTATCGCCGCCGTGAGCGCCGCCAGCAACAAGATCACCGCGGGCAGGGCGCCGAGCTGATCCACCAGGCTGCGCCAGTCGCCCTGGCCCGCGCGGCCGCGCAGCACGTTCGGGCCGTACCGCTGGCCCCGCGCCTCGACGTCTGCGGCGATCAGTCCTTGCGAGGCGTCCACGCGCAGGCGCGCCAGCGTGTCGGGCAGGCTGAGTGTGGACCAGATGGGCGCAGGCACGCGGTTGCGGTTCATGTCAGGCTTTCCTCAAGGTCGCATCATGGCAGGACATTGCCCAGGATCATAACGGGTGCGCTCAAAACCGTCAACTTAGCGCCTATAAAAGTACACCTTCCGGCTCTGGCCGGTCTCCGACCGAGCCAGCGGCGGGGGATCTCGCGATGACGCCGCAGCCTTTGGGCCGAGGCAATGTCTCTACCGCGCGGGATTGCTTCGGCGCAAAGGACGGGCCGCGCAATGACGCCGCCAGGGCATTTTCAGGGCCGCGCGGCGCAAGTTCCAGACGCGCCAATTTGGGCCGGAATGTAGCCCATCTTCCTGTTTCCACGCGTGCTTTGTGGTAGGATTGTATAGAGTATTTGATTTCGCTGCGGCAACGGCCGCGCTATCTGCACATCATACCTTATCACGACCATCCTGAGGTAAACCATGCCGAAAATCGCAATCACCGGGAAGGGCGGCGTCGGCAAGACGACGCTGACCGCGCTGCTGTCACATGTCTACGCACAGCGCGGGCAAGATGTCATCGCCATTGACGCGGACCCGGCCGGCAACCTGGGCCTGGCGTTCGGCCTGCCCGCAAACCTGGACGCCGAGCTGCAGCCCATCGCTGAAATGGAAGACCTGATCTACGAGCGCACCGGCGCACAGAAGGGGACGATCGGCGGTGTGTTTCGGTTGAACCCCAAGGTAGATGACATCCCCGAAAACTTCAGCCTGACCCACCGGGGCGTGCGGCTGCTGCGCCTGGGCACGGTGCGCGGGGGCGGGGCCGGGTGCATGTGCCCGGAGAGCGCGCTGCTCAAGGCGTTGGTCACGCACATGCTGCTGCGCCGCAACCAGACCTTGATCCTGGACATGGAGGCGGGCGTGGAGCATCTGGGCCGCGGGACGGCCGGCGCGGTGGATGCCTTCATCATCGTCGTGGAGCCGGGGCTGCGCAGCCTGGGCACCGCCGCGCAGATCCGCCATCTGGCGTCGGAGATCGGCATCAAGCGCTTCTACCTGGTGGCGAACAAGGCGCGCGGGCCGGAAGATGAGGCGTTTGTGCGCCAGCACGCACCCGACCTGACGTTCCTCGGCAGCCTCCCCTTCTCGGTCGCCGCAGTGGCGGCCGACCAGGGGGGGCAGGCGGTCTTCGATCAGGCGCCCGAATTGGTCGCCGCCGCCGAACGCATCGCCGACCGGCTTGGATCATAAATGGCAGGTGTTGTGATGGCAGACCCAAGCCGCCGTGGCAGCTACGACGATACCCCGATCTATACCATCAAGACGGTCGTGCAGCAGACCGGCATCACATCGGCGACGTTGCGCGCCTGGGAACGCCGCTACGGCGTGCTGTCGCCGGGGCGCAGCGATGGCGGCTATCGCCTCTACTCGGAGCGCGACATCAGCACCCTACGCTGGCTGAAGGGCCAGGTGGATGCCGGAGTCTCGATCAGCAGCGCGGTGACGCTCCTGGAACTCCAGCAGGCGGACGAGAGTCCCAACCCAGAACCCGCCCCCAGCCCGGCAGCGCCGCACGGCCCGCGCCCCGCCGGCATGATCATCCGTGAGTTGTTGGCCGCGCTGCTCGCTTTCCGCGAGGCCGAGGCCGAGGCCATCCTGGCCGAAGCTTTTGCGCTCTATTCGGTCGAAGATGTGGCCGAGGAGGTCATCACACCGGTGCTGGTCGAAATCGGCGAGCGTTGGCACCGCGGTGAGGCTTCGATCGTGCAAGAGCACTTCGCCACCGCCTTCCTGCGGCATCGGCTGGCCGCGCTCTTCCACGCTTATCACCAGCCGGCCGCCGGGCCGTTGGCGATCACCGGCGCCGCGCCCGGCGAATGGCACGATATCGGGATTTTGCTGGTGGCATTGGCGCTGCGCCGGCATGGCTGGCGCGTGATCCATCTCGGCCAGAATGTGCCGGCGCTCCACCTGGCCGAAGAGATCCAGCGTTTGCGCCCCAACTTGGTGTGCCTATCGGCCACGACGACCGAAAGCGTCCCCGGCTTGGTCGCGGTGGCCGAGGCGATTGACAGCCTGCCGCCCCCGAAGCCGCGCCTGGCCCTGGGGGGGCACATCCCGAAACTCCCGGGGGGTTTTGAGACGCGTTTTCCCGACGCCTACCTGGGCGCCACGGTGCGCGAGTTGATTGTCGCTATCACCCAAACCTGAGGCCCGGCTTCGGCCTGCGCCCGCCGCCTCAGCCGAGAATGTAGCGCAAGATGGCATCTTGCGCTACACCATACTAATCCCCACCGAATTTTCGCAAAGAGTAAACAAACTATTGACAAATCGTCTGCGCCGTGCTATACTACGCATCGTGAGGTGAGGTGCGGCGCGGCGTGCGCCGACAAGATAGCCGATGACTTTCTTAAGATTAGATTAAAGCCTTAGACAAACTATTGACTTAACGCGTAATTTCATCTATAATACTC
>CAZYHE010000305.1:0-6047 GCA_964647225.1 uncultured Anaerolineales bacterium | reverse complement strand
ATCCGCTTCAAGTCGGATCAGATCATCAGCGGCACGGTGATCAACATCCTGGCAATCGGCGTCACTGGCTACATGTATCGCGCGTTCCTGTCGGAGAACCTGCCGGCTGGGCCGGGCACCTTCCCGCTGGCGCCCATCCCGCTGCTTTCCCAAATCCCCGTGTTGGGGCCGATCTTCTTTCAGCAGAAGCCGCTGACTTACATCATGCTGCTGCTGGCATTCGGCATCACGTGGATGCTCTTCTACACGCAGTGGGGCCTGCGCGTGCGCGCGGTGGGCGAGCACCCGCGGGCCGCCGATACGCTGGGCGTGAATGTGCTGCGCACGCGTTACATTAATACGCTGGTCGGCGGCGCGGTGGCGGGCCTGGGCGGCGCCTGGTTCACATTGGAGGCGGTGGACGTCTTCAGTCCGCTGATGACCAACGGGCTGGGCTTCATCGGCCTGGCGGCCATGATCTTCGGCAAGTGGAATCCCTTCGGCGCGCTGATCGGCGCGCTGATCTTCGGGCTGGGGAGCAGCGTCACGGCGACGATCAGCATCTTCCGGCCCGACATCCCGTCGCAAATCCCGCAAATGTTACCTTATCTCCTGACGATCATCGTCCTGACCGGCGTTGTGGGCCGGGCAGTCGCGCCAGCGGCCGATGGTCAGGCCTACGAGAAGGGTTAGGCACGGGAATCTCCTGGAAGACGAGTAAATCATGTGATAAATTCTAACTTTTGTTTGCGCGCTCGGCGTGCTGTCCGCGGGGCCGCTGGATGGCAGGAAGCGCAGGCAAGCCGATGAAGGCACTCACGTCGTGGCCGGGCACGGCCACTCCTGAGCCGGTCGCTGGGCATGACCTCGATATCGTCCAGAACCCGCACGACTTCAGCTACAAGATACCGGGCCTGCTGGCGTGGATCATCCTCGGCTTGAGCGTGATCGGCGCCTGGGCGTTCCCCAAAGTCGTGCTCGTCGCGGCGACGGTTGTGGCGTTGTACATGCTGCTCCGCTTCCTGATTGTCCTGGCATTCTATATCATCGGCACGCTGCGCTGCCGCCGATGGGCGGCCGACAAGATCGAGGATGCGCCAGCCGGCGCAGGGATGCAGCCGGACGATATCCATCACGTGGTGTTGGTCGCCAACTATCGCGAGCCGGAAGAGGTGTTGGCGCGCACGTTGGAGGCGCTGGCCGTCCAGAAAAATGCCGGCAGTCGCCTGGTGGTGGTGCTGGCGATGGAGGATGCCGAGGAAGGGAGCCGCGCCAAGGCCGCCGCGTTGCAGGCGCGCTTCGCCGGCCGCTTTGCGGATCTGCTTGCCACCTACCATCCGGCCAATCTGCCCGGCGAAATCCGCGGTAAAGGGTCGAATCTGCTTTGGGCGGCGGATGAGGTGCGCCGCGAACTGGTGGACTGCCGGCATATGGCGCTGGATCACCTGACGCTCACGTCATCGGATGCCGACTCGATCTTCCACCCGCGCTACTTTGCCGTTGTATCCCACTTGTTTGCCACGGATCCTCAACGCTATCTGCGCTTTTGGCAGGCGCCGCTCTTGTTGGATAACAACATCTGGCGGGTTCCCACCATCATCCGCCTGTTCACCTTCATGACCAACGCGGTCCACCTCTCGGAGCAGAGCAACGCGGCGGCTTTCCCGCTGCCGCTCAGCACCTTCACGCTGAGTTTCAAGCTCGCCGAGCAGGTCGGCTATTGGGACCCGGCGGTGATCGCCGATGACACCCACGTGTTCCTGCGCTGCTATTTCGCCACGCGCGGCCAGACCCGGATCACGCCGGTGTATCTCCCGACGAAGGGCGATACGGTCACTGGCCCCACGTATTGGCAGGCCCTGGCGAATTTCTACAAGCAGAAGTTGCGTCACGGTTGGGGGTGTCAGGATGCCAGTTACATCTTCCAGCAGTGGGGCCGGGTGAAGGGGATGCCGCTGGGCCGGAAGCTCCTGCCGCTCATCAAGAGCTTGCACGATCACCTGATTTTCAGCGTGGGCAGCGGCATGGTGCTGGTGGGCACGCTGGTGTCTTTCCTGCTGTATGGCAATCCGGTCATCACATTGCCCACGGGGGTTCCCTACCCGCTCCTGTGGCAGGCGGCCAACACCCTCGGCGCTTTGGCGCTGTGGGGGATGTGGATCGCCGAGCGGGTGCGACTCTCTTCGGACATCCGGCATTGGCGCCTCTCTACATTGATCATGGAAATTCTGGGCTGGGGGGTGATGCCGGTCGCGTCCTTCGTCATGTTGGGGCTGCCGGTGCTGCACGCCCAGACGAAGATGATGTTGGGGTCGCAGCTTTCCTTCGTGCGTACACCCAAGCAGATGGATCCGTAATTCTCTCGGTTGGGTATTATGCCCCGCCAGTTGAAATCGCCCGTTCAGTAGAGACGTTGCATGCAACGTCTCTACTGAACGGGCGATTTCGCGTCTGACCGGCGTGCGCCAGCTACAACATGGCGCGCCGCGAGCCGGTGAACCTGCGCTCGACGCGCTCCGCGGCCTGGCCCAACAGATAGTTCACGATGAAATAGATGATGGAGATGACCCAGAGGGTTTCCAGCGGGTTGCGGAAGTACTGATACAAAATCTGCCCGCGGCGATATATCTCCAGCAGCCCAATGATCGCGCCGAGCGAGGTGTCTTTCACCAGGGTGACGAATTGGGCGATCAGCGGCGGCAGGACGCGGCGGAACGTCTGCGGCAAGATCACCAGCCGCAGCGCCTGGCCGTAGGTCAGGCCCAAGGAGCGCGCGGCTTCCGTCTGCCCTTTGTCCAGCGAGAGGATGCCCGCCCGGATCGTCTCCGCGTTGACCACGGTCGTGTAAAGGGTCAGGGCCACGACCACGGAGATCGTGACGTTGTGGGTTTTGAGCAGCCCCACCCCGGTGGTCTCGGCGGTGCGCGAGAACTGCGTGAAGACGTAGAAGATCAGGATCAGCACCGGGAAGGCGCGCACGATCTCGATGCCTGCGATGGCGGGCCAGCGGACATAGGCGCGGGTCGAGAGCCGCGCCAACGCGGCCAGGGTCGCCAGCGGCAGGCTGAACAAGATCGAGACCAGCGACACGCCCACCGTCATCGCCAGCCCCAGGGCCAGGAAGCGCCAGGTGCCGAACTCGATGAATGGTTTCCAGTTGGCGATTGCGGTTTGCAGCGCCTCGGCGTGCGCGTCGGTCAATCCCAGCGCGGGCCACCAGGCGGCCGGCAGCACGGTGAGCAGCCCGCCGATCGGGATCATGCCAAAGAGGAACGGCAGCGCTGCGATCAAGATCAAGGCGCCGACCAGGGCTTGGCGGTCTTCGGTGAATCGGGATTTCGGTCGCGGATTGGTCTGCATGGCGTTATCTCCGCTGCCCGCTCAGCAGCCGCTTCTCTACCACATTGACCAGCAGCGCCAGCGGCAGGGTGATGATCAGATAGAGGGCGCCGGCGATCAGGAAGACATCGGGATAGAAGTAGCGCCCGGCGATCACCTCGGCCTGGTACATCAGCTCCGGCACAACAATCGCGCTGGCGACGGAGGTGTTCTTGACCAGCGCGATGAAGATCGTGCCCAGGGGTGGGATTATTATGCGGAAGACTTGCGGCAGCAGAACCAGCCAAAGCATCTGCACATAAGAGAGACCCAACGCCCGCGCGGCCTCGAACTGCCCGTGGCTGATGGATTGCAGCCCGGCGCGGACGACCTCTGCGACGAACGCCGCAGTGTAGACGGATAGACCGATGACGCCAGATTCAAAGATCGAGAAGGTGATCCCCGCCTTGGGCAGTCCGTAGAAGATGAAGGCCAGGCAGATCAGCAAGGGGATATTACGGAAGAATTCGACGTACCCGTTGGCGAGCACGCGCAGCGGGGCCACCGGCGAAACGCGAAAAATGCCAATAAAGGTGCCCAGGAGGAGGCTGATGACTCCGGCGGCCAATGATAGCCCGGCCGTGGCAATCAGCCCCACCTGTAAGAGTAGATACCAGCTTTCGGCGTTCATAAGCGAGACTTCAGGGGTCAGGCGTCAGGGATCAGGGGTCAGAAACCTGGTGTGAGTTGCCACGACCGGCTCTCTGGAGATACTGACTCCTGACTCCTGCCCCCTGATTCCTGTCCATCTACTGGCCGACGATCTGGCGCCAGCTATCCAACGGCGCGTCGGGCGGTGTGGTGGGGATATTCTTCTTGTAGAGCTCTTTCCACTTGCCGCTCTTTTTCAACTCGGCCAAGACCTTGTTGACGACCTCAACCGTCTCGGGATGCCCCTTGGCGATGCCGATTCCGTATGGCTCCTTGGTGAACTGCCCGCCGACCAGTTTCCACTTGTTCGGTTCCTTGGCCTGGAAGCCGATCAGGATGTTATCGTCGGTAGTAACCGCATCGAGCCGGCCCGCATCCATGGCCGCCACAGCCTCGGCGTAGCCGTCGAAGAGCTGCACGTCGGCCTTGGGGGACTTTTCGCGGATGTTTTTCTCCGAGGTCGAGCCTTTGGCGGTGCCTACTTTTTTGCCGGCCAGGTCGTTGATGCTGGCGATGGCGCTGGCCTTGGGTACCAGCAGCGATTGTCCGGCCAGGTAGTAGACGTTCGAGAAGTCAATCTGTTGCTCACGTTCTGCGTTGACCGTCATGGTGGAGATGACCAGATCCACTGTGCCATCCTGCAGGAAGGGAATGCGGTTCTTGGAGACGGCTTCCTTGAACTCGATGGCTTCCGGGTTGCCGAAGATGGTGGCCGCGATCTCCTTGGCGATGTCCACGTCGAAGCCCTCGACCTTGTTGCTGGTGGGGTTGAGCAGGCCGAACATGGGGACATCGTACTTGACGCCGACGACGAGCTTACCGCGATCCTGGATCTTGCGCAGCAGTGTGCCCTCTGCGGCCTTGGGCAAGGCCTTGCCTGTGCCGCTGCCTCCAGCCGGCGCCATGGGCGTACAAGCCGCCAACAGGCCTGCGATCACAATTCCGATGACGAGCAGACGAAGCGTTCGCATAGTTCTCCTCCTGGGGTGCGTGAAATGGATGGGTTGCTCAAGTTCGGTTGGGTAAACGTTCAATGAATGTGCCGCCTCCTTTCCGCTGGGTTTAGCGCAGCGCCGTCGGTGAGTTACGCACCCTGAGCCCGCCGAAGGGTGGCGCTTCCCGGTCAATGCTGCAGGATCTGGCTCAGGAAGAGCTTGGTCCGATCGTGCTGTGGGTTGTTGAACACCTGCTGTGGCATGCCCGTCTCGATGATGCGCCCGCCATCGAGGAAGATCATCCGGTGCGCCACCTGGCGGGCAAAGCCCATTTCGTGCGTCACCACCACCATCGTCATGCCATCTTTTGCCAGCGCAACCATCACGTCCAGCACTTCTTTGATCATCTCTGGATCGAGCGCGCTGGTCGGCTCATCGAACAGCATGATCTTGGGCCGCATCGCCAGGCCGCGGGCGATCGCCACGCGCTGCTGTTGGCCGCCGGATAGCTCGGCGGGGTAGGCGTGCGCCTTTTCCGGGATCCCGACGCGTTCAAGCAGTTTCATCGCCTGGGCCTGGGCCTCGGCGCGCGGTGTTTTGCGCACATTGATCGGCGCCAGGGTGATGTTGTCCAGCGCGGTGAGGTGTGGAAACAGGTTGAAGTGCTGGAACACCATGCCGACCTCGGCGCGCAACCGGTTGATGTTGGTGTGCGGGTCGTGGGCCGGGATGCCGTCCACGATGATGTGACCACTGTTGATCGGCTCCAGCCGGTTGATACAGCGGATCATCGTTGACTTGCCGCCGCCGCTTGGGCCGAAAACGACGATCACCTCCCCTTCCCAGATTTTGAGGGAGACATCGTTGAGGACCTGGTGATGGCCGAAGAACTTGTTGACGTTCTCGAACGTGATGATCGGATCGGCGGGCATAGGTGTCCTCGCAGGTGAGATGCTGATCGGCCGCCGGGCGGGTGCGTCGCCGGGCCCTCGTCGCAACACTGCGGAGGAAGAGCGGAGTGTGACTTTGATTGTAACACAAGGCTTTATTGCTGTGCAAATCGCCCAAATCATGAGTGGGCAGGGTTTGACGAGTTATCCCGTC
>CAZYHE010000304.1:0-6050 GCA_964647225.1 uncultured Anaerolineales bacterium | reverse complement strand
TCGTCGTCCAGGCCGGGGTCGTCCAGCGTCACGCCAACCATCGTCGCGGTGTGACCGCCGGACGAATCGCCCCAGACGATGATCTGATTCGGGTCGGCGTGGTAGGTTGCGGCGTGTGTGCGCATGAAACGCAGCGCCGTCTTGGCGTCTTTCACCTGCGCCGGGAACGGCGCCACCGGTGAGGGCCGATACTCGACCACCGCGACGACGAATCCGCGGCGGGCGAAACGCGCCAGTTGGGCCAACTCCGCGCCCGTGTTCTGCGCAAACCAGGCGGAGCCTTGAATGTAGATCACCAGCGGGAAGGCGGCGTCCTCCCCTTCGCGCAGCCGCGGCTCGATGATGTGGAGGTGGAGCTGCATCCCCGATTTCTGCGCGTACGCCACGCCGGTGTGGATCCGGCACGATCGGCCGCTCAGGTCGGCGGGGAGCACATGCATCCCCGCGGCGGCGCGCGTGGAGGCGGGGAAGGCTTCATATGAGCATTCGTATGGCGCGATGATGACGGGATTGGCCTGCTGGCACATGGTCTGACTCATTTCCGGACGACGAATCGTCCCTGTGCATCCAGCGCCATCTTCACCCGCCGCTCGAAGGGTTCGCCAGGCTGGACGCCCAGCCGCGCCTTGCCCGCCGGGCCGACCAGCGCCAGCCCGCTCAGCCCGGCCTGAGTGAGCGCGGCGTCCAACGCGGCCCGGTCGGGCGTGGCGATCCACGCGACCTGGCCCGCGACGCTGTAGCGCCGGACAGCGTGCCCCGTCGTTCCGGGCATGCCATCCGGCGTTACACGTTCTTCCAGCCACGCGATCTTCTTCGGCGTGACCGGGACCTTGACCAGCGACCAGCCCGCCGGAACCCAGGCCAGCTCGCGCGCCGCGCGCCAAAGACCGGCTTCCTCTGACTCCGCCACTTTCTCTCCGCCGCCGAGGACGCCCCGCAGCCGTTCGATGCGCGCCGGCAGCGCGCCGGCCAGGCCCGCCAGCCGCACCCACAACGTCGCGCCCGCGGCGGTCGGCGTCAGGTCGAGGCTGTCGAGATCGAGCGGCTGTGCGGTGAGCTTGATGAGCGCCGCGACCCCGGCCGCGACCGACGGCAGGTCGAGCCGCAATGTGGCGTAGGCTTCGGGCTTCGGGAAGACCTTGAAGGTCAGCTCGGCCAACACGCCGAACTGGCCCAGGCTGCCCACCATCAGCTTTGGCACGTCGAAGCCGGCCGCGTTCTTGACGACCTTGCCGCCGGCGTAGACGAGATCGCCCGCGCCATCCACATAGCGCACGCCCAGGATGAAGTCGCGCAGCCCGCCGTAGCGGTAGCGGCCGGGGCCGTTCGCGCCCGCGGCCACCGTGCCGCCCAACGTCGCGCCCGCGTCGGTCAGCAGTGGGTCGCAGGGCAGATATTGGCCGTGTTCGGCCAGGATCGCGGCGATCGCGGTGATGCGCGTCCCGGCCAGCGCGGTGAAGGTGAACTCGCCCGGCTCATATTCGATCATCCCGGACAGCCCGGTCAGATCGAGCGACGTGACGCCGTCGGGCGCGGTCGAGAGGGCCGTCTTCGTGCCCGCGCCGCGCGGCAAGATGCACGCGTGGGCGCGGATGGCGGCCTGGAGATCAGCTATTGTTTTCGGGGTAAACGAAGTGGCTGGCATAGGCGTCATCTTCATACTCGTAATCGGATTGCCGCTCGCGAACGATGCGGAGCGGAAGAGTTCTCGGCGCGGGAAATTCAACTTTGTCGTACACGTCGGCCAAAGACAACTCACAGCCGATGGATGGCAACGGGGCAACAGCTTCCAGCCCTACGTATACATTCAATAGCCATGCGCCGGCCGACTGCCGCGAAAAATGCTCCACCCTGGCCTCAGTTTGCGAGATCAGCACATAGTCTGTGAGGGATTCAAGTGTCCGATAATGCCCGAACTTTCCCCCTCGATCATAACGCTCGGTCGCAGATGAAAGCACCTCGATCAGCAACGTTGGATTCAGTAATGTATCGCGATGCTTATCCTCAAATTGTGGTTGACCACAGATTATCACGACATCTGGGTAGGCGTAGCTCGTGGTCTGCTTCACCTTGACACGCATATCACTGGCAAGCGCGCGGCACGGCCGGCCACGAAATCGGCTGTTCAAAGCCGTAACAACATTCGCCGTGATCTGATTGTGCGCCAGGCTCGCGCCCGCCATTGCGAAGACCTCGCCATTGAAGTATTCACTCCTAGTTTCCGCCTCACGCTCGAACGCTAGGTACTCCTCCGGTGTCAGATAAGGTCTTACTGCGGCTTGCATGGCAACGGCTCCATCATTCTCGCGAAATCACCCCGGCGGCCTCCAGCGGGTGCAACCCCGCCTGGCGGAGCGCGGGCGCCTCGCTGCCGGGGAACATCTTGCCCCGGTTGGCGATCTCCTTCGGGTCGCAGGCGCGGCGCAGGCGGTGCATCGCTTCGATGTCATCCTCGCCATACATCACCGGCAGGTACGCGCGCTTCTCGACGCCGATGCCGTGCTCGCCGGTGATCGAGCCGCCGTAAGAGACGCACAGTCGCAGGATGTCGCCCGCCAAATCTTCGGCTTTTTGATACGCGCCCGCCTCGCGCCCATTGTAAAGGATCAACGGATGGAGGTTGCCGTCCCCCGCGTGGAAGACGTTGGCGACGCGCAGGCCATAGGCCGCGCTCAATCGCTCGATCTCGGTCAGCGCCTCGCCCAGCCGGCCGCGCGGCACCACCCCATCGTTCACCAGGTAGTCGGGGCTGAGCCGGCCCACCGCCGAGAACGCGCTCTTGCGCCCCTTCCAGATGCGCAGCCGGTCGGCGTCATCCTGCGCCACGCGGATTTCGTACGCGCCCGACGCCTCGATGATCGGCTTGAGCCGCTTGAACTCCTCCTCCACCTGCTGCGCCTCGCCGTCTAACTCGACAATCAGCAGCGCGGCCGCGCCTTGGGGATAGCCGGCGTGGACCGCCTCTTCCGCAGCCTTGATCGCCAGCCGATCCATGATCTCCAGCGCGCCCGGCAGCAGCCCCGACGCGACGACCGCGGCGACCGCGTCGCCGGCCTTGGTCAGGCTGTCGTAGGCGGCCAGCACCGTGCGGTAGCGCTCCGGCTTGGGCAGGAGCCGCAGGGTGATCTCCAGCGCGATGCCGAACAGCCCCTCGGAGCCGACGAAGAGGCCGGTCAAATCCGGCCCGGCACCCTCCAGGCTGTCGCCGCCGAGGGTCACGACCTCGCCATCGGCCAGGACGACCTTCATGCCGAGCACGTGGTTGCTGGTCATGCCGTATTTCAGGCAGTGCGCGCCGCCGGAGTTGAACGCGATGTTGCCGCCGATCGTGCAGACCGACTGCGACGACGGATCGGGGGCAAAGTACATGCCGAACGGGCCGGCGGCCTTGGTCACGTTCAGGTTGATCGCGCCCGGCTCCACGACCGCGATCCGTTCTTCGGGATCGAGCCGGACGATGCGATTCAGCCGGTTGAGGGTGATCAGCAGGCCATCTTTGATGGGCAGCGACGCGCCGGAGAGGCTGGTGCCGCTGCCGCGCGCCACGAACGGCACGTCGTACTTGTGGCAGACGCGCACCGCCGCCACCACTTCATCCTGCGTCTCGGGGATGACGACCGCGGCCGGCCGCGTCTTGTACGCGGTCAGCGCGTCCGATTCATAGGGCGCGAGCTGCGCGGCCTGCACGAGCAGCCGGTCGGGCGGGTAGATGCGGGCCAGTTCGGTAAGCCAAGCGGTGGACATCGGTGCGACCTCCTCTGTACTCTTTCACTTTTCCGGTAACGTCTGCGCGAACGCAACACCTTGCGCGACCCACGACCGCAGCGCCGCGTCGGTCGCGCAGCCGGCCGGCCCGACCACCACCCACCCCTTCATCGGCCGGCCGGTCAGATCGAAGACGCGCACATGCGGCTGCTGCAGGGCCGCCTCATAGCGCGCCGGATCGAGGCGCACGATCAGGCCGTCGCCGTGGATCCCACACGCCATGTTGCCGTTCACCAGATACCCGACCCCGCCGAACATCTTCTTCTCGGTCAGGCCGGGCAGCGAGCCAAGCGCATCCTGGACACGCCGCGCCAGGGTTGGGTCGTAGGGCATGGTTGCCTCACGGATGGATTGCTGGGGGGATTATACCGCGGGTATCCCATTTTCTGCAATGGAACAGTGGTCCCGATTTTCAGGATGAGGCATTTCATGTCGTGCTGGCCCGTCGCGCGGACAATTCGGCCAGCCGGCGCTGACAGACCTGCTCGGCCGGTGTGTTGCCGTGGGTGTGATGGATGCGCAGCGCCTCTTCCAGGGCCTGGCCGGCGGCATCCCACTGCCCCAACTCCAGCAGCACCCGGCCGATGTTGCCCAGGACGACCCCGCGGCCAACCGCGTCGCCGTAGGCCTCCACCAGCGGAAAGGCCTGGCGATAGTGGCACAGCGCGGCCGGCCAATCGCCTTGTACACTGGCCGCCAATCCCAGGAAGTTGTGTGTCTTCGCCTGATACATGATGCTGCCGGCGGCCTCCGTCAGCGCCAGGGCGCGCTGCAGGCGGCGTTCGGCTTCTGTGAACGCCCTTTGCCCGATCAAGGCG
Organism: uncultured Anaerolineales bacterium; assembly: GCA_964647225.1. Classification (GTDB taxonomy): domain Bacteria; phylum Chloroflexota; class Anaerolineae; order CG2-30-64-16; family CG2-30-64-16; genus CAZYHE01. The sequence continues at coordinate 1,467 of CAZYHE010000304.1, read as the reverse complement.
CGCGCGACATTGATCAGGCCATCCGCTTCGCGCACGATATTGCCCGCGGCGATCGCCAATGCCGTTCCGCGCTCGGCATACTCGCGGGCCGGACCATAGTTTTCAGCGTTCAGATACACCTCTGCTGTGACCAGCGTAGCATCGAGTTGTTGGGATAGATTGCCCGCGCAGACGCCGCGGCGGTAGTTCTCTTGCGCCAGCGCGAGCGCCTCGTCATGCCGTTGCATCCGCATGCACAGCTCGCTGAGATAAAAACGCACACGGCACACCCGGTCTTCACCCAGGCTGGCGTTGGCGCGTAACAGCACTTGCCGCAGACAGGCTTCCCATTCATGCCATTCGGCGGTGCGGATCATGTGAGTGTGCATGGCGCTCGCCAGGTCGGCTGCGATGTCGAGATGACAGTCGCACTCCGCGCACCACATCAGGACGCGCAGCGCGTGCCCGCGTGTGCGACGTAGCGCCGCCGGGTCGTGCCCGTTGGTTTGCCAGAAGGCCAGCCAGTGCTGCACGGCACGCGCCAGCCCCGTGTAGAACTGCGCTTGCGGATCGGTGATTGCCATAACACCTCACGCCGCCGGGGCGTCCCCACCGCGCTGCACCAGGTCAGACATGATGAAATACTCGGTCAGGCGGTGGATGCTGTAGATCAATCGCCCGGCCGCATACCCGGCGTTGACCAACGATGTGTTCACTAACTCGGTCAGCGCCCGGCTGCAAGCGCCGTTCTCGGCGCCGCCGTTGACCGCCGCCAGGTCTTCCCACGTGGCCCCGCGCGCGTCGAACATCGGCATGTGCAAGAGGAGCTGTTGCGCCGGTTCCGAGAGTTGCGCCCACGAGTAACGGAAGATGAAACGGTAGAAATCGTGGGCGGCCGGCCGCGCCGCGGTCAGATCGTCCAACACCTGCGCCAGGGGGAGGGTAGCGAGCTGGCCGATCACCAGCTTGATGGCGAGCGGGTTGCCATCGGTGACATGGACGATGCGCGCCAGATCAGCGGCCGACGCGGCCAGCGCGGCGGGGACATTGCGCTCAACGGCGTGATAGCTGATGAAGGCCCGCGCCTCGTCGGGGGGCAGCGCATAAAGCGTGAGGCCGGCGACCTGCTCATAGGCGGCGACGCGCTGCCGGGTCGTCAGCAGGATTTTGGCCGGCCGCGCCAGCCGGTGGAGGCCCGCCACCAGCGCGGCCATGTCGGCGGCGGTCTCCAGGTTGTCCACCACGATCAGGGCGGCGGTCCCGGCCAACGCCAGGCGCAACCGCTGCTCCTGCACCGCCGCGGTCGCCGCGCCCTGCAAATCCACACCCAACAGCCGCGCCAGCTCGGTCAGAAAGGCCGCATAGGTGAGCACGGGCGTCTCGGCCGGCTGCAGGCGGCCCCCGGCGAAGCTCTGCTGCTGCGCGGTGATCCAGGCGACGCGATCGAAGCAGCCTTCGCATACCAGCGCCTCGACGGCCGCGCGAGCC
>CAZYHE010000303.1:0-6070 GCA_964647225.1 uncultured Anaerolineales bacterium | reverse complement strand
TCGCCGCTGCGCGCCGCGCGCGCCCGCAGCAAGCGCAGGACTTCATCCACCAGCACGAAGAGGTAACGCCACATCAGCCCGAAGATGGCGACGATCAGACGCGGAATCCGCACCGCGCGCATCGCCAGCAGCAATTGCGGGAAGGGGGTCGCCGCCGCCAACACGATCGCCATCTGAACCGAGAGCCACGATTTGAACAGGATGCTGAGAAAACGCTCCGCGCCCGCGTCCGAAATCGCGATGGTCCAGGCGCCGAGCGAGGCGCTCCACAGCGGCGCGCCTTTGGCGGTGATCAAGATCGGGAGCGCGGCGAGCACAAACGGGAGGACCAGCGCGGAGCGTTTCAGCACGAAGCCCGCGCCCAACTCAGAGAGCATGACGACCGAGAGGATCAGGGCGAGCAGCAAGACATACGCCGGCCAGGCCCCGATCGGGAGCAGCGCGACCGCCAGGATGAAGGCCAACGCCAACACCAGCTTGATCCGCGGATCCAACGCGTGGATCAAGCTGGGGCGCGGCCGATAGGGGTCGAGAAAATGGACGTGCATGGCGCTCGATGGACCTGCTTAGTTCGCGGTGACGCGCGCGCGGCGGCGCCGGCTGAATGCGAGGCCCATCGCCACGGCGAAGACCAACACCGTGCCGATCAGCCCGGCGACGATCGTTGCGAGGGCCGGATCACTGATGCCCGGAAAAGCGTAGTCGGGAATCACATCGTAGAGCGGGCCTTGGGCCAAGCCGATGAAGCCCTGCTGCTCCGCCACCCATTCGAGGCCATCGGGATGCGAAGAGGCCAATGGGGAAAGCACAGCCAAACCCAGCGCGATGACCAGACCCACCACCCACACGACCCGGCCGGCCGGCACGCCCGCTTCCTGCCGCTTCAGCAAATCGGGCCGCGCGCCCAGCAGGAACCCCAGGGCGCCGACGGTGATCAGTCCTTCGCCGATGCCGATGATCGCATGCACCGCGGCCATCGCCGGCACCGCCAGGTTTGCGGGCGATGTCCCGGAGAGGGCCAGCTCCAGCGCAGCCGCCAATGAAGCCACGAAGATGGACAGCCAGGCCGCCCCGAAACCGCTGACATACACCCCCCAGGTCCGCCCGCGGGTGAGCTTCTGGAGGGTCTGGTAGGCGAAATAGGACACCATGACGCCGACAATCGCCATGTTGAAGATATTTGCGCCGAGCGCCAGCAAGCCGCCATCCTGGAAGATCAACGCCTGCACGCTGACCACACAAATCATCACCAGGGTGGCAGCCCACGGGCCGAGCAGCACGGTCGCCAGGGTCGCGCCCAGCAGATGGCCGGATGTGCCGCCCGCGACGGTGAAGTTGAGCATCTGTCCGGCGAAGATCGCCGCCGCCAACACCCCCATCAGCGGCACCTGCTTTTCGCCAAGGTCCTGGTTGACGCGCTTGAGCGCATAGGCCATGACCGCCAAAGATGCGATCCAGAAGAGCACGGATACCACGACCGACAAAAAGCCATCAGGAATGTGCATCGGGACGGGCGAATAGTGCATGAGACACCTCGACATGGGTTGAGATCGGCTGGCCCCAGGTCAGGACACCAGCAAACCTGATTATACGCCATTCCCGATTTATTGCAAGTAGTTGCAATTACAAGAAGAACACAACAAGCGATGTAAGCCCTTCTTCAGCGGATGCGTAACTCCAGCCGGCCATCGCGCGTCTGCACGTCCTCCACGTACCATTGCGACGCGTATTGGGTCAACGCCTGATTTGCCAGCGCCGGCAGCAGGCCCGTGACCAGCCCGCGCGGGGACACCGACTCGGACTCGAAGCGGAGTTGACCGTCTTGCGCCAGCAGCCGGCCCACCATCACGAGTTGTTTGACCTGAACCGGCCCCAGGCCAAGCTCATCGGCCGACACGGTCATCTTACCATCGCGGAGGCGCACTTGCAGGCCCTGCGCTTTCACTCCCTGCTCTTCGCCGGCGCCGCCGGCGATGGCCCGGCTGATGTCCTCTTCCCGGACGATGATCAGCTTCGGGTCGGCCGTCGGGGGCGGCGGCGCGGGGCGCGTCGCGGTCGCAGCGCGGGTCGGCGCGGCCGTCGGCTGGGCGGCGGGGCTGGACGTTGTCGGGGTCACGTTCGCCGTGGGACGCGCCGCGGCGGTCGGCTGGGGCTGGGCCGTCGCCGTCGGCTGGGTCGTCACGCTCAAGTCCGGCGCGACGGTGGGCAGGATCGAGCTTGGGCGCACGGGTTGGCCGGGCGTGGCGGTCGCCGGCACAGGGAAGGTCGGAGCCTGCGGCGTCAGATCGCACGCCAGCGCGGTCAATATCACCCCAACCAGGGCGATCCAAAGGGGAAGGCGTGAAGTTTTCACAGTGCGTTGTCTCCTGACAGATATTCACGGATCATGGCTCTGCAAACGAGCGCCTCACGCAAGCTGGCAGCTTGCGCCACACTCAGGCGCGCAACTTTCGATTCCATCCTGCGTATAGTAGCATGATAGACAAGCGCGCCGCGGAATACAGTGGCGCGGCACACACAAACACAAGCAGACACGGAAAGATCGGGAGGACAATATGACAGACCAACCACGCACGCCATCCGCGATCACGGATGAGTTGAGCAAGATGGGCAAGCTGGTAGCCCAGGCGTTCCAGTCGGCCTGGGAGAGCGAAGAGCGCAAGAAGCTGGAAGCGGAATTCTCCGAAGGGCTGCGCAAGTTCAGCGACGAGGTGACCTCGGCGGCCAAGAAGGCCGGCGAAAGCGACGCCGCGAAGCAGATCAAGGTGCAGGCTGAAAAGGTCGCGGCCGAGGTCAAGGAGCACGATGTCGCGGAGGAAATCCGCAAGGGCCTGCTGACCGGGCTGGAGGCGATCAATCAGGAGCTTGGCAAGCTGGTCGAGCGGCTGGAGCCTAAGAAGGCCGCCGCGCCGGCGCCAGAGTCGCCCGCCGAAGCCCCCGCCGCGCCGGAACCGCCCGCCGAAGGTTGATCGCGGGGCCGTCATTGCGAGCGGTTTATGCGAAGCAATCTCCTCCGATGTGGGGGGATTGCTTCGGCCCAAACGACGGGCCTCGCAATGACAGCACGACGGGCCGAACAAGTTGGGAAAACCTACTGCTGTGGATTCGCCAATGCAAAGTAATCCCACACAATCTTCGATAGATTCCCCATCGTCTCCGAGGCGAAGCTCCATTCCAGCCACGATGCCCGATAGAGGTAGATGCTCAATACATAGGGGCCGGCCGGCCCCCAGATCGCCGCGACATCCCCTTCGGCCTCGCTGGTGTAGCCGTGCCGGTGAACGGCTTGCGTGCCCCTGGGCAGCCCAGACACGATCAGATCGGTGACGGGATTCAGGCTCAGGTATTTCAAGAGTTGCTGGCACTCGGTCTGCGTGATCGAATCGCGATAGGCCGCCAGGAGCGTACCGCCGCCGCGACTGCACTCGACCAGCATTTGCATCACCATGCCCATCTCCCGCGGCGTGGTCTGGATGAACGGATCGGGCCGGGTGGTGATGTCCGTGCGGCTGTTGGCGGGGGTGCTCACGCGCGGGCCGGGCTGATCGAAGGGCGCGGCCATGAAGGTGTTCTGCAAGCCTAACTTGCGCAGCGAACGGTTGAGCGCAGCCACGCCGGCCGCGTCATCGTCGTTCCCCATCAACGCCAGCAGCTCATTCGCCGCGCCGACGCCGGCCAGCGACACCGTCTGGCTGATCAAGAGGCCGGTGTGCGAGTCGGGGGCGGTCTCCAGGGTGCGCAGCGCCTCCTGGAGGATCACCAGCTTCATCGTCCCCATCGCCGAATAGGCCACGTCGGCGTTGATCGCCACCTCGTCACCCGTCGGGATGTGCTGGACGAAGAGGCCTGCAACGCCGGGGAATTGCGCCAGACGCGCCTGCAGCAGTTCGGTCAGGAGCCGCATGTTGACGGGCGGCGGCGCGGTCTCGCGCACCACCAGGTTGACGGTTCGGGTATGCGGGTCACTGAGCGCGGTGATGATGCGATCACGCGAGGCAAGCACATCAAGCTGCCGCCCCGATTGGCCCGGCGCGATCATGCCGCGCGCCGGGAGCGCTTGGGCCGGCACGGGCGCACGATCGAGGCGGGCGGCCAGGTCGGTCAGCCAGCCGTCCAGTTTCTCGCGGTCGAGCTTGTAGCGCAGCGGCACATCCACCGCCACGGGCGGGCGGTGCAACGCATCGGCCAGCCAGACGCGCAGGAGGTGGTCGGGGGTCTCCAACGCGCGCGCCTCGGCCAGGATCGCCGGCGCGTCCACCTCGAAGCCGAGCATGGCGGGACGCAGGAGGATGCGTTGGTCGGCGTAATACACCGAAATCGGTTCGGCAAACTGCCGGTTGAGGGCAGCGGCCACCGCCGGCTCATCCGCGCTGCCGAACTCCAGGCCGCCCACCCGCACCCCCGGCGGCACCGCCCCGCGCGTGTTCCGATAGCGCAGGTACGACGGGGTCAGCAGCGCCCCACCGATGATCAGGCAAGCCAGCAGGAAGACGAGCAGTCTACGCATGATGAAATCGGAAAACTATTCCCACTCGATCGTCGCGGGCGGCTTGGAGCTGATGTCGTACACCACCCGGTTGACACCCGGCACCTCGTTGACGATCCGGTTGCTGGCGCGGCCGAGCAGATCGTAGGGCAGATGCGCCCAGTCGGCGGTCATGAAGTCATCGGTGGTGACGGCCCGCAGGCCGATGGTGTCGGCGTAGGTGCGGCCGTCCCCCATCACGCCCACCGAGCGCACGGGGAGGAGCACGGCGAACGCCTGCGAGACCGAACGGTAGAGGCCCGCGGCCCGCAGCTCTTCCAGAAAGACCGCATCCGCCTGCCGCAGCGTCTCCAGGCGCGGCCAAGTGACCTCGCCCAAGATGCGGATCGCCAGGCCGGGGCCGGGGAACGGATGCCGCCAGACGATCTCTTCGGGCAGCCCCAGCGCCTCGCCGACCGCGCGGACTTCATCCTTGAAGAGCAGGCGCAGCGGCTCGATCAACGCAAACTGCATGTCTTCGGGCAGACCGCCGACGTTGTGGTGCGTCTTGATCGTGCGTGCGGTGCGCTGCTCCGACCGGCTGGCCGACTCGATGACATCCGGGTAGAGGGTGCCCTGCGCCAGGAACGCGGCATGGGCGCCGCCGGCCTGCGCGGCCTGCGCCTCGGCCGCCTCGAAGGTGCGCACGAAACGCGCGCCGATGCGCTTGCGCTTGGTCTCCGGGTCGGTGACGCCCGCCAGGTCGGCCAGGAACTCTTCCACCGCGTTGACCGCGACCAGCCGCATCCCCATGTGGCGCTGGAAAGTTTCGACCACCTGCGCCGCCTCTCCTTGCCGCAGCAGGCCGTGATTCACGAAGATACAGGTGAGCCGCTCGCCGATGGCGCGTTGGAGCAGCGCCGCGGCCACGGCCGAATCCACCCCGCCGCTCAGCCCGCAGATGACGTGCCCGTCCGCGCCGACCTGCGCCTGAATGGCGGCCACCGTCTCCTGGATGAAGTTGGCGGGGGTCCAATCGGGCCGGCAGCCGCACACGTCCAGGACGAAGTTGCGCAGCAGATCGCGGCCCTGCGGCGTGTGCTGCACTTCGGGGTGGAACTGCACGCCGTAGACCCCGCGGCCGACATCGCCCATCGCGGCCACCGACGCGGGGGTGATCGCCAACGGCGCAAAGGTGGGCGGCAGATCGGCGACGTGGTCGCCGTGGCTCATCCAGACCGGAAGCTGGAAGCTGGAGGCCGGCGCGCGCAGATCGGCGAAGAGCGGGTTGGGGATATCGGTCAGGGTGATCTCGGCCAGGCCGTATTCGCGGCGGGCCGCGGGATCCACCCGGCCGCCCAGCGCGTGCGCCAACAACTGCATCCCGTAGCAGATCCCCAACACCGGCCGGCCCGAAGCCAGCACCAGGTCGGGCAGCCGCGGCGCGCCCGGATCATAGACGCTCTCCGGCCCGCCCGACAGGATGAAGCCGGTCGGGTTCAGCGCGGCGATGCGCTCGGCCGGGGCATCCCAGGGGATCAACTCGCAATAAACGTGCAGCTCGCGCACGCGCCGCGCGATCAACTGCGCGGTCTGCGAGCCGTA
>CAZYHE010000302.1:0-6099 GCA_964647225.1 uncultured Anaerolineales bacterium | reverse complement strand
GGAAGCAATTCTACTGGCTCAATATCCAGGCTATGGTCGCGCACCTGCTTAAACCCAACCAGATGCTTGTCGCGACCCACTACTTCACGACGGTCGTTCAACGCCCCGAGGCGAAGCGCCTGCGACAAGCTGCCTATCTTGAGGCGCTTCAGACCTTGACCGACTTCGACATCCAGTACGGACAATTCCTCGCTGAAACGGTGGTCTGCCGTACGTGTGGGGCGAGCTATGAGACCTATCACGAGAAGATGACCGACGTGAATATCGCGGTCGCGTTGATGTCGGATGTCTACCAAGATCGCTTCGATACGGCCATATTGGTATCGGCCGACAGCGACTTGGTTGGCCCGGTGCGTGCGGTGGGCAGCCTCTTCCCCAGCAAACGGGTGGTCGTTGCTTTTCCTCCGCTTCGCTCCTCCAAGGCACTGATGAAGGTGGCTTCGGCGTATATTTACATCGGACGAGACACACTCGCACGGAGCGTATTTCCCGATGCGTTGACAAAGCCCGATGGCTACGTCTTGCGACGTCCCGCCGAGTGGCGTTAATGATCTGAGTCCCTTTTGGTCTTAAGAATCGAAGGCCTCATGACCACCACTCCAAAACGTCTCATCGAAGTTGACCTGTCCATCCGCCGCAGCTCGGCGCACGCGCGGCGGGCGCATCTTGCGGCTACAGCGTTATGCGGATAAAATCCCTGTTCGGTCGGCATATTCAAGCGACATGCCGACATGATCGGCACATTCCTGACCATCAAAGGCGATCCGCTAAAGTGATTTATTGAAAGCATTATGACTAACTATCCCAAACGTCTCATCGAAGTTGACCTACCGGACGGACGCCGAAGACAAACGCGCCGTGGGCGCGGTCTGGGAATCACGCAGCGATGGCCGGCGTCTGTTCGTCATGCCGACTGAAGGGGACTTCTCGGCCATTACACGAAAGGTGAAGTAGGGGCGAACGACTATCAGGTCCTGGCGCGCGGGCGCGAGATCGAGGCGGCGGGAATCGGCCGACCGATCCACCGCCGCCTTGTGGGGATTGACGGACGCGGAGCTGCGGGAGATCCCGGAGAGTTTGGCGGAGTTGGGGTGAAGGATGTTTCATGGACGAGTTTACTGAATACTTCAGCTTGGCGCAGACTGAGGCTCTGACAAAACGAGATTGCAGGATTGTTGAGCTTCGTTACGGCTTCGCAGGCTCGGATTGTCACACACTCCAGGAAATAGGCCAAGTTATTGGAGTGAGTAGAGAGCGCATCCGCCAAATCTTAGCAAAAGCGCAGCGTCGGGTATGCACCTACGGAAAGTGGCAGATCCGACGAGGCTCTAGAGACAAGGCGTGTGCGCAACTGCTTCTTTGGTTAACTGGCAAACTCAAGCCCAATGAGCCTGGTTCCACCGAGCGGGTGGTAGATTTCATAGAATCCGACTTGGCGTATCTGCCTTCCGAAACACATGCACTCCCCCTGATCCAATGCTTGATGCAGGGAGTTTCAAACACCGTGGATTGGGATCAGGCGAGTGCTCGTATCAAGGCCCACCGGCGCGCCATCACAACGCACACAACCCAGGTGACGCGCTTCCAAACGTTGCTCTCTTATGTGATTTGGCCCAGGTGGGTGAGGGCGATAACACAAGATGAGCTAGCACAAATCCATCGCACGCGCGATGTTTTTAGTGACGGAAACGGCAGTTCCGGCACTTTCAGTAGCGTCAAGGTCGGTAGAGTGGTGCAGTTCGAGTCTTTATTGGAGCTAGATTTCTTCCTTATGCTGGAAGAATGCCCTCAAGTCACATACTACCAGGAACAGCCTCTCCGTATTTCCTATCAGGTAGAGGAAAAGGAGCTACTCTATTATCCCGACGTGCTTCTCGTGCTTGCAGATGGAAAAGCTATCGTTGCCGAAATTAAGCCCATTTTCCAGATGGCCCTGCACCGAAACCTTGAGAAGTGGTCGGCTCTACGCAAATTCTGTGCCCTGAAGGGATGGGGAATGCTGGTTACTGATGGACGACATGCGATTCAGGAAGTGCAACGGCAACCTATTCACAGTGAGTTTGCCCAAGCCATCCTAAACCGTCTTAATACTGGCCCACTGTCCTGGCCGGACTACAAAGCGATCCGAGACGAATACGGTGTGGGCCGCAATGACTTTCTGGCTCTTGTGCTGCAGAACAAGCTCGTCTGGATGCTGCAACCCTTCCAGCTTACACGAAACGACCAGAAACAGGAGCCACCGTGAGCGATTGTTCGAGCATCGAGTGAGCCGATTTGGTATTGTATAAAATGAGAAACAGGAAATCCAGGAGAATTTGGCGGAGTCGGAATGAACGGGTTTGGTATTTTACCTGAATTGCTGCAAAATAACGGCAGACACCCGTTGGAGGATGCTATGCTCGCCCGCCAAATCCTGGAAGAAGTCATCACTCTGCCGGAAGGATCTGTTTTGGCCGGGAAGATGGGCTACACGTTGGATCGCGGCAACCTGCTGCGCTATGCGCGCTCGGGCCGCCTGGTGGCGCGCAAGAGCCAGGGCGCCTGGCTCACCACCCGCGCGGCGCTGCAAGCCCTCATTGTCGAACTGGCAGCCGAGGCCAGGGGGCGGCCACGGCCCGCGCCCGTGCTGGGCGCGGAGATACCTGCCTGGGCCACGGTAGAAATCGCGCCCGACGTGGCCGCTTCCCTGGCCGAAATTGACGCGCTGCGCAGCGAACTCGCTAACCAACCGCATTCGCCGGCCGAGCGCGAACGGCTGCGCCGCGAGCTGACCGTCGAAGGGATTTACCATACGAACCGCATCGAGGGGAACCCGCTCTCCCTGCCCGAAGTCCGCGCGGTCGTCGAAGCCTTCTGGTCCGATTGGGATGAACGCCGGCCGGTGCTCCACGAGAACAGGGCCAGTTATGAATCAGCGCCGGCGTGATGAACAAGAGGCGCGCAACGCCGCTGAGGTCATGGCCTGGATCGAGTATCTGGCTGTTCATCAGCAGTACGTGATGCGCTTCGAGAGTGAAGGGTCTCTGTCACGTGATGTGAGATGCTTCGCTGGCTGCTCGGGGTAACGGGAATCGTCTCGTTAACCCGCTCAGCATGACAGTCCAAGAGGTTTTCGGATAGGTTCTAAGCCCGGCTGACTGATGGTTCAAGTTCCATGCTGCGCCACGGCTCGCCTCGTCGGCTTGACAAGCTACCCGCACAAGACTATCATGGCCCGGACCGTCACCTTGGGCTTACACACCACACCGTTGCCATCGGAGGCGCCATGTCCCACCGGCCACGCATTTTGATGCCGTTCGCCTATTTGCTCGTGGTCTGCACTGGTTTCGGCACGGGCGGGCTGTGGCCGATCTACCTGAGACAGCTTGGCGCCGGGCCGATGGAGGTAGGTATCATGAATGCCGTCAGCGGCCCCGCCAACCTCGTCGGTGCGCTGCTATGCGGCTGGCTGTCTGACCGCTTCCGTCGCCGCCGCGAGACCTTCATCTTCGCATGCAGCCTGTTCACCCTCACCTGGGGGTTGATGAGCCGGGCCACCACCTGGCAGCAGCTAACGGCCCTGAACCTGCTGGCCGGATTCAGCTTCGGTATGTGTACCAACATGATCGTGATTATGACCGGGCTGCTGTCTGATGCGTCGAGCAGGGGGCGGAGCTTCGGCGTGCTGACATTCGTTTCCTCAACCAGTCTGCTGGTCACCGGCCTGTCCTGGGGACGGATTGCAGACCGCTGGGGTTTCCCAACGCTGCTCGTCTTCGACGCGATTATCTGCGCCGCCTGCGTGATCCTGGGCATGTTCTTTACCGAGCCGCCACTGGCGCGGGTGGTGACGGTAGGGACGGCAGTTCGGCGGTCAGGCCAGGGAGACAGCTTGGGAATGAGCTACTACTACCTGCTGGCTGCCACACTGTTCGCTACGGTCACCAGTTACGGCGCCGGGTTCGGCCGGTCGGTGGCAATGAGTCAGATGGGCTTCTCGGCCACCGCGGTGGGGCTGGCCACGGCGATCGGCGGAGGGATCAGCCTACCCGCGCCACTGGTGCTCGGCTGGCTGTCAGACCGCATCGGGCGCAAGCGGCTGCTGATCCTGTGCTATGTGGCCGGGCTTGCCGCGCTACCGGCCATCGGGTTTGCCGTCACCGACTGGGGCTTCTGGGGCGCCTCGGTGCTGCTGGGCATCATGTCAACCTGCCAGCCTCTTCAGCAGGCGCTGGCGACCGATATGCTGCCGCGCGATCTTGTGGGCCGCGGCTTGGCAATGCTGGGAAGCGCGCAGGCGCTTTCAATACTGAGCGGCTCGCTGGTAGTTGGCGCGGCATTCCAGAGCCTCGGCATGCGCACCACATTCTTGCTGTGGACCATCACGCCGCTGATCGCCATCGCGCTGCTGTCGCAGGTGCGCGAGCGGGGCCGCGCGGCGCCCCCGGAGTATGAGGTGGGGATGTCGGGATAATCTACTACATGGCGGCTTCTGTGTTTCTGCGCGCAGCGATGAACGCCAATATCTATCGAGAAGACCGCGCTGCTGATCAACCCGCCGATCTACGACACCCAATGCGGGTAACGAGAATGAATCTAAATATGAGTGAAAGGGGCTATTTCATGAAAACCACCGATACCCTGACCCAATGGTCCACCCTCTCCCTCGACGAGATCGAAGCGCTGCTGGCGACGCCGGCGGGCGCGCGGGCGGCGCGCAAGGTGTACGGCGCAAGGGAGGTGGCCGCGATGCGGGCTGCGCCGGCGCGTGCGGTCGTCGGCCCGCGCGAGCCGGTCGTCCTGCTGCCGGGCATCATGGGGTCGCTGCTCGCCAGCATCCGCGGGGTCACGGCGCTGCTCTGGATCAACCCCGCGATCTTCCTGGAGGGGAAGGGCAACTACCTCGATCTGAACGCGGATGCCTCCAGCGACGCCGACCCGTCGGTCGAGGTGACGCCGGTCAGCATCGAAAAGATCTTCTATCTGAAGATCAGCCTGATCCTGCGGCAACAGGCGCAGCTTTACGAGTTCCCCTACGACTGGCGCCGGCCCATCGAGTATAACGCCGACGTGCTGGCCGCGTGCCTGGAGCGGTGGGCGGCGGGGAATCCCGATCGGAAGTTCACCCTGCTGGGCCACAGCATGGGCGGCATCGTCTCCCGCGCGTATCTATCGCGGCACCCCCGCGCGGCCGAGCGCCGGATCAAACGGGTGATCAGCCTGGGCACGCCCTACTTCGGCGCGGCCGGCGCGGTCGAGAACATGATCAACGGCAACGACATGATGGCGCTGGCCCAATCGCTGAACAGCGGCAACGTCCCGCAGCAGATGCTCCTGAGCTTCCCCTCCATCTACCAACTGCTGCCCGCGCCGCCCGACCTCTTCCCCGCGGGCCGGCCCTACCCCGCCAACTGGGATCTCTACCGGGCGAGCGAGTGGCGCTGGGGCGCGATCCGGCAGGACTACCTGGACCTGGCGCGACGCTCGCACGCGGCGCTCCACCGCGACCTCCCGGACGTCGAGACGGTGCAGATCGCGGGGTGCAACTTCCCGACCACCACCGACGTGCGCCGCGCCTTCGACGCGACCGAAAAGCCGAGCCTCGAATGCGTGGTGCAGGAGACCGGCCCCGACGCGGGCGACGCCACGGTTCCCCTCTGGGCGGCTGAACTGCCGGGCGCAACGATGTATTATGTCAATGAGAAACATCGCTATCTGCCGTCCAACGACCAGGTGATCGCGGGCGTGTTGGAGTTGATCCACGATGGCGCGCCGAAGCTGGCGCGGGCGATCCCGCCCAAGAAAACCGGCCTCTTCCGGGGGGTGCGGGCGCCGCTGACGCCCGAGTCCGAGGCGGTCGAACTGCGGGAGAAGCTGGAGCAAGGGACAGCGGCCGCAGAGGATATGGCGCGGCTCTACTTCGCGCTGTGAAGTGGCCGGCGGTGGGCGCGGCGAAGCGGGAAACGTATTGCGTAGTACGTAGTGCGTATTGCGTTCCGTGTGGTGGCGCTCACCCCGTCACCGTGTCACCCTGCCACCTTGTCACCCTGTCACCCTGTCACCCCGTCACGCCATGAACAACGGCTGAAGCTCCTTGCTCCGGGCCGCCAACTGCGCCTC